>JAZGGI010000016.1 GCA_036480375.1 Candidatus Zixiibacteriota bacterium | reverse complement strand
GTTTAAGACCATCATAGATACGATTCGGCTCATTCTGACCGTATCTGACGACCAACATTCACAATGGGAACCAAGTCTGATAAATATCTAACAACCAAATCGAAAACAGGTGTTTTTCAACAAGCCCTTTAGCCGGGGGAATCTATCCCAAAATCACTAATTAGTAGCTTGCCTTTTATAAAACTGTCTATTATATTCGCGCCGATATTGTGAAAGTTGTCACAAGGATTAGCTTAATCTTTTATAGATAGCAGGAGGAAGGTAAATGGGCTTTGACATTGGCATAGGAGCTGTGGTACTTGGTGTTGTAGGACTCCTTTTCGCACTGGGTCTTTTCTTGACCATTAAGAAAAAATCGCCCGGTAATGAGACAATGATAGAGTTATCAGATACCATTCATGATGGGGCGATGGTTTTCCTGAAACGTGAATACTCAATATTAGCTATATTTATCGTAGTCGTTTTTGCGCTTCTGGCGTGGAAAATCGCTTTATTTACGGCAATCGCGTTTTTGAGTGGCGCCTGTTGCTCAATGTTAGCCGGTTTTTTCGGAATGAAAGCGGCGACTCGGGCTAACGTACGAACGGCGGCGGCGGCCAAAGATTCCGGTCAGGCGGGAGCGCTAAAAATAGCTTTCACTGGCGGAGCCGTTATGGGTATGTCGGTCGCCAGTCTCGGATTAATTGGCGTTGGAATATATTTTTATATCTGGGGTAATCCGGAGCAGGCACGATTTATAACTGGTTTTGCCATGGGCGCTTCTTCGATCGCGCTATTCGCCCGTGTCGGTGGTGGAATTTTTACCAAGGCGGCTGACGTTGGCGCCGATTTGGTAGGTAAGGTAGAAGCCGGTATTCCCGAAGACGATCCTCGAAATCCTGCTGTTATTGCCGATAATGTCGGCGATAATGTCGGCGATACGGCCGGCATGGGAGCCGATCTATTTGAATCCTACGTCGGTTCAATCATTGCCGCCATTACAATCGCTGTTATGATGAAATATGAACATATAATTGATCCAATATTGCGAGAAGCAGCTCGTATGGATCATATGCAACTGCCGCTACTAATTGTGACGGTTGGAATAGTGGCTTCTATGATAGGCATTTTATCGGTTCATGTCTTTTCCAAAATGAATCCTGCTGCGGTTTTGAGAATAGTCACGTATGTCGGCGCGGTATTGATGCTGGGAGCGACTTGGGTTCTGGTAGACAATACTCAAATTGTGATAGGTGTCTTCTGGGCGGTTGTGGCCGGTAACGTGGCTGGTATTATTCTCGGTCTCCTGACTGAGTATTATACTTCTGCTGCTCCGGTTCGCAAAATCGCCGAAAATGCTAAAACCGGCCCGGCTACCTGTATTATAGCCGGTCTGGATGTTGGTATGCAGTCGGTAGCTCTTCCTGTTCTCGTAATTTGCGCCGCGATTTATACGGCCTTTGAATTAGCCGGATTGTACGGTATCGGTATTGCCGCAGTCGGTATGCTCGGAACCATCGGTGTCACGATGTCGGTTGATGCCTATGGTCCCATCGCTGATAATGCCGGTGGTATTACTGAAATGGCCGGTTTGGGCGAAAATGTCCGTAAAATCACGGATAAACTGGATGCGCTTGGCAACACCACCGCGGCCATCGGCAAAGGCTTTGCCATTGGTTCAGCGGCTCTGACCGCCCTGGCTCTGTTCTCTGCATACAGCGCGGCCGTTAATCTTGATAAAATTGACTTAATGAACGTACGAGTTATTGTTGGTCTCTTTATTGGCGGCATCTTGCCCTTCCTGGTTGCTTCATTGACAATGAGCGCGGTTGGTAAAGCGGCTTATAAGATGGTGCAGGAAGTACGCCGTCAGTTCAAAGAAATCGAAGGCCTCATGGAAGGCAAGGCCAAACCGGATAGCAAACGGTGTGTCGAAATCGCTACCGTTGGCGCTTTGCAACAAATGGTCCTTCCCGGTATTTCGGCGATACTGGCTCCAATTCTGGTCGGCAGCTTTCTCGGCAAAGAAGCCCTGGGCGGCATGCTGGCCGGAGCGACTTTGACCGGTGTATTGTTGGCACTTATGATGTCGAACGGCGGTGGCGCCTGGGATAATGCCAAGAAACTTATCGAAGGCGGCGCTCATGGCGGTAAGGGCTCTGATGCTCATAAAGCGGCCGTCGTCGGCGACACCGTCGGTGATCCATTTAAGGACACCTCCGGGCCGTCAATGAACATTCTAATTAAGCTGATGGCGATTGTATCGCTGGTTTTGGCTCCTTTGTTCATTTAAAAATGCACAAATATCATTAAAGGGCATGCTAAATAATAGTATGCCCTTTTTTTGTAATGCGATTGAATAATAGTTGCGAAGGCGCGTATATTGATTAAGTTGTTGTAAGGGATAGATTAAATTTGAAACAATAATCTAAGAAAACCGTCTAACTAAAAAGGTAGTCGGTTAGGAGGCTGGAGTAACATGGAGACAAATTTTAATTCTCAAAATGTAAACGGAGGCGAGGGAAAACACAGTATCTGGAGAATAATCCCCGCGGTAATTTACAGCCCGGTTAAGGCCTTTGAAGACTATAATAAGAATCCGAAGCTATTGTTTCCAATTATACTGGTTGTTATTTTAACAGGATTGTTTGCCGCTGCCACGACCGAATACAGCGCCAAATTACAATATGAAATTATGCAAACATCCACGGTACTTCCGCCTGCGGCGTTGGAACAAATGAAAAGTGATTATGAAAATCCAAATTACCTCAAAGCTGGGCTTTTTGGTGCTGGATTTGGACTAATACCGGGATTACTTGCGGCTTTAGTGGCATGGGGTGTAGGTACGTTCTTTTTCGGAGGCACTACTAAATTTACGCGAGTCTGGGGAGTTAGTCTTTTAATTGGTGTTATCGGGCTGCTCGCGAGTTTTGTTATTAAATGGCCTTTGATGGCCGCTTCGGGTAGCGCTCAGGCATCAATAGGATTTGCCGCGTTTTTCCATAACCTTGGGATAACATCAATATTTTACCTGTTTCTATTGTATATTGACGCCATAGCGATCTGGCTGATAATTTTATCCGGTCTTGCGTATTCGGTAGTGTTTGGGATTTCGCGAGGTAAAGGAATGGCCACATCGATAATAACTACTCTGATTCTCGTAATTACTATGATTGGCTTGCAAGTAATAGGAATGAGCTTTGCGGGGATAGAATTATCCTGGTTCTAACCAATATAGAGGTTGATATGAAAAAGGTTTCTTTGTTTTTGATTATTGTAATTGCTCTTATGGGAGCTTCATCTTTTGCCAAAATATACACACTCGACGAATGTATTGACATGGCTAAACGAACCGATCCGACTCTGGAACGATTCCGAAATGCGGTCAAAACTTCCAATTGGGAAGTCAGGAATGCTGCAGGGCAGTTTTTGCCATCTGTTGGAGTCTCTTTTTCTTCTCGCGAAATTACATCAGGTCCCGAATCACCGCGCCTGAGAACAGTTACTTATTTTGATCCGGATTTAAACGAATTGGTCACCTCAACAGAAAACTTGGCAGATACAATCGGTTATAAAATTAAAGGTTATAGCGCGGGATTCAATATAAACTATACTGTATTTGACGGTTTGAACAATTTATGGAATTATTTACAGAGTAAAGCAAATAAGTCAGCGACTGAATATGATTACGCTCTGAGTATGTCAGATTTGGAATTGGCAATCAAAGGCAATTATTATTTGGTCTTAAAATCCAAAAAAGACCTTGAGGTTGCCAAGGAAACCGTAAACCGATCAGAGGAACTTTTAAAATTATTTGAAGCGAAATATGAATTAGGCTCGGCTTCGCTTTCCGAAGTTCTTAAACAGAGAGTACAATTGGGGCAGGACAAATTAACTCAAATCCGAGCGCGAAGAAACCATGAAATCGCTTTTGATGTCTTGGCGGTGTCAATTGGCATTGACCCGGTTACTGAATTTGATGTGTCAAATATAGAAATTGGCAAGGTGCAACTTGATGACGTGAATGCAATGATAACCAGCGCGCGCAAAGAACATCCTCAATTACTAAGTTCAAAAAATTATCTGGACGTTTCCAAATATGGCGTTAGATCCGCAAAAGGTCAATATCTTCCGCGCGCAACTCTAAGTTATTCTTATGGGTGGGGGAAAGATCACTTTAGCGATATGATTAAATTTGGCCCTTTTGATCATAGCGGGACTTTGTCTTTTACCGTTAGTTATAATATTTTTGATCGTTTTTCAAGAGAATTGAATCTTAGCCGGGCCAAGGCTAATTATAATAACTCTCGTGCAAGCTACGAATTTGCTAAAAATGAGATCGTGAGAAGAATAGATGACGCACATCTTGAAGTTCAAATTGCCGAGGAAACTTTAATTGTAACAGAGGAAACTGAACGGTCGGCGGCCGAAGATATGGATTTGGTGCAGACCAAGTATAACCTCGGCGCGGCGGCATTGTGGGAGCTTCTCGACGCCCAGGTGAGTCTCAAGAGCGCTCAGTTTACCAATGTCAAAGCCGAATTCGATTATAACCTGGCCATCGCAAAATTGCAAAACGCGATGGGGAAATAAGTAGGAGGTATCCACTAAAACAGGATATTTAGGGTGGCAATATGGAGAAGAAAAAGTCAAAAAAGAAACTATATATAATTTTAGGCGTTATCGCCGGAGTAATCCTGATCGGAGCTATGGTTATAATCAACCTGCAAAGTTCGTTCCGTTCGGAAATTTCCGTGCAGACTAAAGTTATTGAGCAGGCAGATATCATTTCAAAGGTATCCGGTTCGGGCCGGGTTGAGCCAAAAACCAAGGTGAACATAGTCTCCGAAGTCAATGCCGAGATTATCAGCCTTCCCATTAAGGAAGGCGATTATGTCAGGAACGGCCAGATTTTAATTCAACTGGATACGATTCAGCTCAAGTCAGATATGGAATCGGCTTTGTACAACGCCAATGAAACCGAGGCAAGGGTTGAAGGGGCCAAGGTCTTATTGGATCAATATCGCGATGAATACAATCGCCAGAAAGGTCTTTACGAGAAGAAGCTGACATCGGAACAGGCCTATACCAATGCCAACTATGCTTTCCAAAGGCAGGAATCTGAATATAAAGCATGGATACAGCAGAAAAACGCTTCCCGCTCTCGTCTTAAGAAAGCTCGCGATAATTTGAGCAAGACAACCATTAAGTCTCCGATGGACGGAACTGTGACTCTGGTTGACGCCGAGAAGGGTGAAATAGCGCAAGCTCAGACATCGTTTACTCAGGGTAAAACCTTAATGGTTGTTTCCGATTTGTCGGCCTTTGAAATTGAGGTCGAAATTGATGAAACTGATATTGCCGATCTGGAATTGTACCAAACGGCTTCAATCGAAATCGATGCTTTTCCCGATACCACTTTTGCCGGTGAGGTTGTCGAAATTGGAAATACCGCTACCCTGGTCGGATTCGGTTCCAGCGACCAGTCAACAAATTTCAAGGTCATAGTTACCCTGCTTGATTTGCATCCCAAGATCAGACCGGGGATGTCTTCTACCGTTGATATCGTAACCAATGAACATAATGATGTTTTGGCGGTTCCCATACAAGCGGTTGTAATGAGGAAATTTGATCCGGATTCCCTGGCCGCGGCCGAAAAACCTGCCGAAGCGAGCGATGAGCCCGGAGTGGCCATTGCCGCCACGACCGAAGAATCGGATTCGGCGAAAGTCAAAAAGAGCAAAGGCGATAAAGAAAAAATAGAGAAAAAAGGTGTTTTTGTAAACCGCGACGGGATTGCTACATTTGTCGAAATCGAAACCGGAATTGTTGACCAGAAAAACTACGAGGTATTATCCGGTTTGGAAGAAGAGGATGAAGTTATCACGGGTAGTTTTAGGACTTTGCGAACCATTAAGGATGGACAAGCAATAAAGGTTGAAAATCCGGATAAAAATGAGGATTAATTAGGTATGAGCCTGATACAAGTTGATGACCTGTGGAGAATATATCAAATGGGCGAAGAACAGGTCAACGCCCTTCGAGGCGTAACCTTACAGATTCGCAAGGGTGAATATGTAGCGATAATGGGACCTTCCGGGTCCGGCAAATCGACGCTTATGTATTTAATCGGCTGTCTCGATACGCCCACTCGTGGAGTATATTTACTGAACGGGCAGGATGTTGCCGACTTAAATGACGACGAGTTGGCCCGTATCCGAAATAAAGAAATCGGATTCGTATTTCAAACATTCAACCTACTACCGCGGGCGACATCACTTCATAACGTCGAGCTTCCATTAATTTACAATGGTACCGCGCGCGAAGGCCGAACTGAAAAGGCTAAAAAGGCTCTTGAAATCGTAGGCCTTGGGGATCGCATGACTCACAAGCCAAATGAACTATCCGGCGGGCAACGCCAGCGAGTGGCTATCGCGCGGGCTCTGGTAAACAATCCCTCAATTATTCTGGCCGACGAACCAACCGGTAATCTCGATACCAATACCGGTAATGAGATCATGGATTTGCTTTCTGATTTGCATCGGCAGGGCAATACCGTTATCGTGGTCACGCACGAATATACGATCGCGCAAAAGGCACAACGCGTTATTTTCCTCCGGGACGGCGCAATCGAAAAAGAAGAATATCGCGAAACGGGATAAACGCGAATGCTATTGAAGGGTATTTAATTGAACGCTATCGAATCAATAAAGCTTGCTCTCCAGGCTTTGTGGGCCAATAAACTCCGCTCAGGCCTAACCCTTTTTGGTGTCGTTATCGGGGTAACTTCGGTAATAACGATAATTTCCGCCGTCGAAGGATTTATGAGCAGTATTGAAGATTCTTTGAGCGTACTTGGCCCATCGACTTTCATTGTCACCAAATTTGGAATGATAACTACAAGGGATGAGTATCTTGACGCCATGAAGCGAAAAGACCTAACCCTGAAAGACAGGGACGCCGTAGAAGATGGGTGTCTGGATTGTGAGGCCGTAGCGGCGCGTGCTTATAGATTTAGGACTATAAAGCGGAAAAATAATAGTCTGAATAATGTGCCCATCGCCGGAGCGACAGCTAATTTTATGCAGGTTCTGGATTTTGAGGTCGGACAGGGACGTTCGATGACCGAGATGGAGTATTTGCATAAACGACAGGTTGCCTTTATAGGACCTACCGTACAGGAAGAACTCTATCCCGGTGAAGATCCTATTGGCAAAGTTCTTAAAATAGGCGGGCGTAAATTTAAGGTTATTGGCATCGCACTCAAGCGAGGCTCGACTATGGGAAATAATCAGGATAATTTTGTGCTGATTCCATTGTCAACCCAGATAAAACTTTTCGGCAAACCGAGGCATAATCTGGATATATTAGTAAAATCTACGTCTGTTGAGAAAACAGTAGATACGCAAGACCAGGTTAGATCAATACTTCGAGCCCGTCGCGGAGTATCATATTACGATGATGATGATTTTGGATTACTGACAGCCGAAAGCATCATGACATTTGTAAATAATATCACACGCATACTTCGTTTTGCGCTTATTGGAATTTCATCAATTGCGCTTGTTGTCGGCGGAATCGTGATTATGAATATTATGATGGTCTCCGTATCAGAGAGAACTCGCGAAATCGGCATTCGCAAATCTATCGGAGCCCGCCGCAAAAATATTATGATGCAATTTCTCTACGAGTCTTTAATCCTGTCCCTGGGCGGCGGCATTATCGGGACCGCGCTTGGAATAACTGTCGCGATTATCCTGGGTAGTCAAATTTCACTCCCCATTACACCGTCATTATTCGCCATTATCGCGGGAATACTAATATCTACCGGGGTCGGTATGTTTTTTGGGATATATCCGGCTATGAAAGCGGCCAAACTTGATCCTATAAAGGCGTTAAGTTACGAGTAAAGTTATGATTAGTCTCATTGAAATACGCGATGGAATTGGTCTTGCAATGGACGCGATTAGATCCAATAAATTCCGGGCAGGAATGACGATTCTCGGAGTTCTTATTGCTGTAGCGACTGTTTTGGGATTGGCTTCGATTATTGCAGGGCTTGATAAAAAACTCGTCAGCGAAATTGAAGGACTTGGATCAAACGTCATATTTGTTACTCGTTTTGCGCCTGATGTGGATAGGGGGGAGCTATCAGAAGAAGATAGAAATCGTAAATGGATTGATTTTGAAGCGGCCCAGGCGATTCGTGAAAATTGTCCATCAGTCTCAGCCGTTGCTCCGGAAAATTACTATAGAGCCAGTGGCGGTAATGTTATAAAATATAAGAATAATCAGGCTAATTACCCTGCTATGTTCGGAACTTTACCGGACTATATAAAAGTTACAAATCGAGTATTAAATCGCGGAAGATTCTTTAATGAGTTTGAGGAACAACGCCGGGCTATGGTATGCGTTTTGGGCGATGATGTTGCGACCGCGCTTTTCCCCAATGACGACCCGATAAATAAAAATATTAGAATTAATACTCGAGAATTTCTTGTTGTCGGCGTCCTGGAGAAACTTGACAATTCATTTGTTAATGCGGGAGGGGTAAACAATTTTGTCGCGATTCCTTATGGAACTTTTGAAAAACTTATTCCTTGGGAAAAGGCATTGTTTCTTCGAGTTTCTGCCGACGGTCCCGATAAAATTGATCAGGCTATGGAAGAAGTAATCACGACCATGCGGGGAATTCGCGGCGTTCCTTATGATAAAGATAACGATTTCGCCGTCTGGACGCAGGATAAGTTAAAAGACATGGCCGGTGATATCGCCAATGTTATATATATAGCTATGATTGTAATTTCATCCGTTGGCCTCACAGTCGGGGGCGTTGGTGTTATGAATATAATGCTGGTATCAGTCACTGAGCGGACGAGGGAAATAGGAGTCCGCAAAGCAATCGGGGCTAAAAGACTTAATATAATTATACAATTTTTAACCGAAGCCATGACTCTTTCGGCGACCGGAGGGGTTTTGGGCATTATTGCAGGTATTTTACTTGCATTACTCGCAAAATTGCTCTTTTCACTGCCTTTCACCGTCTCTATATTATGGATGTGTATTGGTTTTTCCGTATCTATAATGGTGGGATTAGTAGCCGGGATTTATCCGGCCTTCAAAGCGGCTCGAACCGATCCAATTATCTCACTGCGTTATGAATAATTGGCTTGCCTGAAAGTTAGCCGGAGTTTAGATTGCTTTGTATAAGAGATTGGTGGTGTAACATGAATAAGAGACTGAGCTTTGCCATACTAATCATAGTTCTTCTGATTGGTAACGGGATTTGCGTATCGGATCAAACAGGCTATCGAGCTTCCAATGAATTTGGTGAGGATAGATTTACAATAGATGCGGTGGATTTTTATTCCGGCGAAGATGAGAAGAATATCCTCGAAATTTATTACAAGATATTTTATGACGCTTTTGGTTATCAAAAATTGCAGGATGGGTATGAAGCCAGATATGAAATTTCGTTTAATGTTATCGGGGAAGACAATCAACCAATTGAGGGAATTACAAAAGATGGGAAAATAAAAGTCAGCAGTTACGCCGAAACCAGACGCTCGGAAGATTTTGTCATCAATATGGTTTCATTTTCTTTTGAACCGCAGGATATTAACATTAACGCATCTTTAACCGATGAATCCGGATCGGTGCTGGCCACGATATCAAAAAAAATGTCCAAGAAATCTTATACCCAAAAATATCCCACAATCTCTCGAGTTGAGTTAGCCCATGAAATAGCCGAATCAACCAGATCATCAAAATTCAATAAAAAGGATATGAGAATTATTCCCAGGGTTATACGGGTTTTCGGCGGGGAAGACGACAGCCTGTTGTCGTTCTATCATGAAGTCTATCCGGGGAGAAAAAAGGATAAATATACCAAACTAATTATCGGCCTTTATCACCGCCATAAAGGACTCATGCGGACCGATACGATTTCTTACGGAGAGATTAACGATATAAAGCGAGAATTTCAAAACATCAATATTAAGGATATTTATCCCGGAGACTATGAACTGGAACTAAAATTAATCGGTCGCCGGGGCAGAGAGTATGATAAAATAACCGAAGAAATCGAAATGAAATTGACGGGCGAAGGCATGTTCGTAACAGACTATAAAAAGCTGATAGACATGCTGAAATACCTCACCAATAATAAAGAGCACAAGAAACTAAAAGAGGCCAAGACTCTGGAAGAGCGCCGGCGTGTTTGGGATGAATTCTGGGCTATCAGGGCATCCGAGGGCAATACCAGGATTAATCCCGCCAAAGCAGAGTATTTTCGCCGCGTCCGACATTCCAATCGATACTTCACCTTTATGAATAGAGATGGCTGGAAGACCACTCGGGGTATGATTTATATAACCTACGGTCCTCCGGATGAGGTCGAGGATTACCCTTTTGAATTAGCGACAAAACCCTATCAGATCTGGCACTATTTCCGTACGAATCCGCCTCGGAAATTTCTGTTTATTGATGAATGGGGCGACGGGAATTATGAATTACAACCGCCTTATGACGGTTTAGGATTTGGGAATTAATAATGATACGGATCATTCTGGCATTTGCAATTGCGCTTTTAGCTCTGGGAAGTATTTCCGGAGCGACCGGTAATTCTTTGACATTTTTAACCGATTACGCATCTTATGCCGATTTGGCGGAAAAGCGGCCATATATCGAGATATATTGCGGATTGAATCGTGATGAACTGGGCTTTATTGGTTCTGATACGAGCGAATATCTTTATGCCGGTGTTTATTTGTCGGCAATCGCGTATGATGAATCAGGCGCTGCACTGGATTCTGCATCAACATATTTTCTAAGCCGAGTAAAAGACCGTGAAGAAAGTCTGAGGCAGGGGATACAGCTTTTTGATTTATTGGGTCTGCATTTGGATCCCGGTCACTATCGTATTTTGTGTTCGGCCGTGGATGATGTCTCCAAAAAATCGAGCCGGAATACTATCGTTGCCGAAATTCCTGATTATTTTCAGCCGGGTCTTAGGTGTAGCGACTTACAGGTGGCTTTTGAGATATCAACCTTGAATTTAGATGATGATTCACCTGTCAATAATCGATTGATAAAACAGGATCGGGTCGTAATTCCGAATCCAACCGGCCGATATCAAGCATTTTTGAATAAACATATCTGGGTCTATGCCGAGTTATACGGATTATCTTTCGAGGAAGAATTTACCTCCGCCAAAATTAAAAAGTTTTTTACCAATTATTCCCTTAAGGACATGAACGGGAATTTAATACATGATTTCGGAGGCCAAGCCAAAGATAAGCCCGGAACATCGGCAGTTGTTGTTAATTGTTTGGAACTGCCTTCGATACCCACGGGGGATTATTATTTGATTTTTGAGGTTACCGATGCGGCTACCGGCGCAAAGACTTTGGCTTCCAAAGCGATTTCGATAGTTGCGTCCGAACTCGCCCAAAAACAGTATTCGATTGAAGATGTTGAACTGATGAGGAATATAGCATATTATCATCTTTCTGAAGCCGAGAAAATCCAGATTGACAAATTATCGATTGAGGGCAAAAAGAATTTTATTCATCAGTTCTGGCGAACCAGGGATGATGACCCATCCGACGCGAAAAATCCCGTATATGAAGAAGCGATTCGGAGATTTGTATTCGCCAATGAGATGTTATCGACTCGCTCCGATACCAAAGATGGCTGGAAAACCGACCGCGGCCGGATATATATTACTTATGGTCCGTATAATGACGCTGAAACGGTTGAAATGGAAGGCCGCAGTTATCCGTATCAAAAATGGACCTATTATAATTTGGACGGTCGCAAAATATTCGTATTTGTCAATGATTTCATGGCTCAGATCGGCGATTACAGGTTAGTTCATTCGACTCATCCGAGAGAGAAATATGATCCCGTCTGGCAACAGATTCTTGATAAAGAAGATGATACTGATAGCGATTGGCGAGATTCAAGAGACAATGATTGGTAGAATTCTGTCTCGGAATGTGTTTATGATCTCAAGAACCGGTAATATGCCGGCTCTTTTTTTTAATTGTTTTCATTCGCCTTTATTATCTTCCTCGGAACTACACCCCGAATCGGTATTGCATCCTTTGCAATCATGCCCCGCGGGTTTGTTATTAGTCGCAATCACAAATCCCCTGCGGTCGGGCCCCTCATCTATAAAGTCAATAGATACGCCCCCAAATTGCTGCAATTGATCCGCTAAAGCGGAGTGCATAAATACTTCTATACCTTTGGAATTAAAGTTGGTCAGACCTTCTTCCGGCTCATCCAGAGCCAAACCCAGGACGGGTCCGCTTCAACCATACCCCATGAAATTGACAAATAAACTTTTTCCCCTGGCGTTTTCAGACTGCATAACTTTATTAAGCTCCACAGAGGCAAGTTCTGAGATGGTTACCATCAATATCTCCCGATTCTATGTTGGTCTTCTTTAGGTCTTTTATCGGTCGTCGTTAAAATTTCCAGAAACTCATAATACAATATTTTTGCGCCCACGTAAAGGGCAAAAAAAACCGCCGAAAAAATCGGCGGTCGTAAATTGCTTAAAGAATTTGTTTTTTATCGTGAACCAGCGTTACTGGCCTGTGCTTTTTTGCCTCCTATTAATCGCCTGATAATAGGAATGGAAAAACGCGTTTTGGTTGGGTCGTTGAGCTCCAACGTAATCGATTTTTCGAAACTTTGATTGAGGTGATCCTCATTGACCTTTATTTTGCATTCAGCCGTTTCGCCGGCTTTTACTTCATCAGGCAAATCAATTTGTAAATAACCATATGGCTCACTCACTATTTTCAAATCCAGATCTTCGTCTGAGACATTGGTTACCGTAAATTTGGCTTCGTCAACTTCGACTTTACCTGCTCGAGAAACATAAACGCGATAAGGTTTAATCACTACCGGATAGGTCGAGTCAGGCTGGCGAACGGAGTGTACCTTAATAGTAATCCGCTTGGTTGGCGGACCTTCATTGGTTGAAATTGCGGGTCGTTTACTGGACGGGCCAACTTTCTTACCGGTCGAATAAATAATTTCTAATTCGGTGCTGTCACCGACAGCGAGCTCCTTCTTTGTTAACGGAGCCTTAGTGCAGCCTCAGCCAGGCTTTACGTTTAATATCTTCAGCGAATCATCCCCAACTGACTTAATCCAGAATACATGAGACACTTTGCAGTTCTGCGGAACAAACCCAAAATCAAATGAAGTTTCGGGAAGAAACATTTTGGGTACAGCTATTATCTGCGAAGATATAAACACCGTTAGCAGGATTGTCAAGAATACACTAATCAATATTTTGCGCATTTATCCTCCACTTAAATATATAAGTTCTCGTCATTTTATATAGTAATCGGCGCGAAAAGTTTCAAATTTATCGATTCGTACCTATTTGTTAAAAATCTAATACATTTCAACCGTATGTCAAGGAATATACGAATTCAGTTTGGAATTCGTTATACCCTTGTTCCATTATTTTATGTCTCAATATATAGACGCTTTTAACTTAATCTAAGTTACGCCCAAAATTTCCTCATACTCCAAAAAAACTGTAATATTTTGAATTGTTTCCGACAATAATCTTATCTCAATTAGCATAATGTCATTCTTGAGATATTTGATATGATGAAACTACGCTCGATATATATTCTGTTAATGCTGCTTTTGAGTGGCGCCGTCTGGAGTAAGACCGAGCTCAAGGCAAAAGGGCCGTTGCATATAGTCGGTCAGACGCCCCTCCAGACTTTGCGCCTCGATATCGTTCCTACCCGAGCAAATTTGCTTGAGACAGGGCATATTGAAATAAGTTTATTCAATTCATGGACAAACCGCTGGAATGAAACCGAGAATTATTTGCTCGACGTAGAGGTTATTCAGAATATTTTTGAAATCGCGGCCGGAATCAGAGGAAATACGGAAGTCGGGATTTTCGTACCGGTGTTAACACGTATCGGAGGCCGTCTTGATCAATTCATAACGCGGTTCCATAATCAAATTGGTTTGGGGCAATCAGGCCGCAACCAATACCCTCAAAATTCAATATCGCTCAGTTTTGTCGATGATGATTCAGGAGAGAGAATTGTCATCCTTGATGAATCTGATAAAGAAATCGTTCTGGGAGATATTAGCCTATTTTCGCGACATAAAATATATGACGGAGACGGCTGGTTCAATTCCCTGACCGTTACCAGCCTGTTGCGGTTTCCGGTCTCCAATGCCCGTGATTATTATGGTTCGGGGGGAGTGGATGGGGCCTTTTCCATTTCGGGCTTATATACGGTTAATCCGATATATATTTATTCAACGATTGGTTATGGAGTCTATGGCTCAGGCAGCCTGTACGGAATTGATTTGAGGCCTTATCAGTGGACTTTTTTCGCCGCTGTTGAATGGCCCGTCAGCAAGTCCCTGTCATTCGTTATACAGCAATTATCTAATTCCGGGACGTCCCGTAATTTTGGGGAGTTTTCCAAGCCAACCCATGAATTGGTTTTTGGAGCGAAACAACAAATATCATCGCGAATTTTGCTGGAATATAGTTTGATGGAAAATATGTATATTTTCGATAATTCCATCGACTTCGGTATAAATATGGGTATTACCTATTCTCCATAATTCAAAATTCCATATCACATTTTAATATCACATTCTATATTTTTTTCAGATATCTTCCGATTTTATGATTGACAACTGCACGTATGAGCAGTATTAAGTATGGTAGTAGAAAAAAGCCTGTTTTTCAGGGAGGATAAATGGCTGACAAAAACAAACTGACCGGGCGGCAGCAACAGATACTCGATTTTATCGAGGAGATGGTTAATATATCCGGTTTGCCGCCAACTATCAGAGAGATTGGCCACAAGTTCAGTATTGCCTCAACCAATGGCGTCAGGGCGATTTTGAGCGCTCTTGAAAAGAAAGGATATATTCGTCGGCAAAAACTGGTTTCACGCGGAATCGAACTGGTCAAACGGTCGCCGCTCACGTTTAATCGCATCCCAATAGTCGGTTCGGTTCCGGCCGGACTGCCGATAACCGCGATTGAAAACCGAGAAGGGGAACTCGCCGTTGACACGGCATTTTTACCTAACGACCAGGTGTTTTGTTTGAGGGTTAAGGGTGAATCAATGATAAACGCCGGTATTTTTGACGGAGATTTTGTACTGGTCGATAAAGATATTGATCCCCTGAAAGGCGATATTGTCGTGGCCGTTATCGGCGAAGAAGCGACTGTCAAAAAATTCTATCCGGAGAAACGACGTGTCCGCCTTGAACCTCAAAACGAAGCTTTTGGACCGATTATTGTCGATCGTAATACGCCAGGATTCTATATTGCCGGTCGGGTCGTAGGGCTGATGCGACGCATGCGATAGTACGGGCATTTTTAGTTCTATTGGTTTTTTTGTTTTTTATTTGTTGTTTTCAATAATTGCGGTTTCGCAGAGTTTGGGCGGTATAGATGAGCAGGTACTACACACTTGTAATACTTTTAATAATAATGAGTAAGAGCTTATTGTTAAATTATTACTTTATGTAACGCGAGGGGGATATGTATCAGGATATGGACGAACCTATTGAAGTCGTTGTGTTGTTTCAGAACAACAAAATGAAACCGTCCCGGTTTCGCTGGAACGGTACGGTGTACAAAATTGCTGAAGTAACCGGCGACTGGAAAACCGATGTTGGGGCGTATCGTATTCGCCATTTCGCGGTGGTTGATTCGTCGTCTAATTTTTTTCAATTGTCGTACGATGAGCGCAAAACCAGTTGGGTTATCAGTAAAATCTGGGTGGAATAGATGATCGATTTTTCACCCGTGATTGCCCATGTTGACATGGATGCGTTTTTCGCCGCCGTGGAAATGCGTAATAATCCTCACCTAAAAGGCAAACCGGTTATTGTCGGAGGGGGAATCGGGCCGCGCGGTGTCGTTTCAACCTGCTCTTATGAAGCCCGAAAATATGGTGTCCATTCCGGGATGTCAGCCGTTCAGGCGAGAAAATTATGCCCGCATGGAATATTTATTTCGGCCGGATTAAAAGGATATGTGTACGCTTCTGCATATCTACAGAAAATATTTGAATTATATTCGCCCAGAGTGCAACCGATCAGCATCGATGAAGCATTTCTCGATATCTCCGGAGCGGACCGGTTGTATGACGGACCGGTCGAGTTGATCCAGAAAATGAAAAATGAAATCTGGGAAAAAATGAAATTAACCTGCTCGGTCGGCATCGCCCCGACACGATACCTGGCCAAACTTGCCTCGGGGATAAACAAACCGAACGGGTTGACCATTATGAACCAGGATAGATTTAAGGAAATATTTTATCCCAAACCGGTCGATGCCTTGTGGGGTGTAGGCGAAAGCACCAAAAAAACACTGGCTCAAAAAAATATCCTTACCGTCAAGGATCTCGCCGCGACTGACTCAAAAATACTCAAACGAATATTCGGCAAAAACGGAGACACATTGTCAATCATGTCCCGGGGAACCGATAATGGTCAGGTTATGCGCTATGAAGATATGCCTCACGATAAGTCTATGTCGCATGAGACAACTCTCAGAGAAGATATTTATGACCCCACTATAATTAAAGCTATTCTCTTATGGCTGTCGGATAAAGTTGCCCGCAGGATGCGAAGGCATGGTTACATCGGAAGAACCGTTTCGGTCAAAATTCGATCATCCGATTTTAAGACGATTACCCGCGCCCACACTCTCAACAAACCGACCGACCGATGTGATGAAATATATCAAAACGCCGTGAAACTGGTTCCCAAAGAATACGGGATGAAATATAAAGTCAGGCTGCTGGGGGTTCGCGCTTCACAATTAAAAAAGATCAAATCTTCATCAGGGAATGAAATTAATTCTGATTTGACATCTCAATATGAACTAATTATTGATAATAGCGATGAGAAATATAACAAGCTGACCGGTGCGATGGATGATATCCGAGATAAATACGGAGAACATATAATTAAGCTGGCCGGTTCGATGCGTTGACTTATATATCTATTTTGTCCTCTTTTTCTTTTTTTAATAATCTATCTCCTGAATCCCTTGATTTTGAAACTCCTATGTTATATAATTTTCACACAGTCAATTACATAATGCGGGTGTAATAATGAAAACAATAACCGATGAAAAACCGAAAGATAATATAATGAGCTCTATCGAAAAATGGGGCGTCACTTCTCACGTCCTTGAGCTGGAAAGCTCGATAATCAGAGAAATTCTCAAGTTGTCATCACAGCCCGGTGTGATTTCATTCGCCGGCGGTTTACCTTCGCCCGATATGTTTCCCGAAGAAGACCTAAAAGAAGCCACTATTCGAGCCTACGATAATCATCATGATGCCGCCCTTCAGTATTCTCTATCAATGGGCGTTCCGGCTTTTAGAAATATTATCGCCGAGTATTCCGGTCGGCGGATACCGGAACTTAAGGCTGAAAACATCATCATTACTTCCGGCTCTCAACAGGGTCTTGATCTGGTCGGACGAGTATTTCTTGACCCTGGCGATTATGTTATTTGCGAATCGCCTACTTATGTTGGAGCCCTTCAGGCTTTTAATTTTTATCAGGCCCGTTATGCCACCGTCGAAATGGATGAGTACGGGATGATTGTCGATCGACTCGAAGAAAAAATTAAGAAATACAATCCCAAATTTATTTATGTTGTTCCGAATTTCCAGAATCCGTCCGGTATTACGATGTCTCTTAAAAGAAGAGTTCAACTGATTGAAATTGCCAACCGCCATAATATCCCTGTTATCGATGACAATCCTTATGGCGATTTACGATTTGAAGGGGAACCTTTACCTTCACTGAGAGCCTTGGGCGGTGACACGGTAATTTCACTGTCTACTTTTTCCAAAATTTGCGCTCCTGGGTACAGGATCGCCTGGATGATCGCTCCGGCTGATATTATGCAAATCTTTGAACGCGTAAAACAGTGCTGCGATCTACATACCAGCACTTTCGGGCAGATGGTGCTGTTTGAATACATGAAAATGAATAAGCTCGACAGCCATATTCAAAAGATTTGCGAATGTTATAAGCATCGGCGGGATGTTATGGTGTCGGCTATTCATGAGCACTTTCCCGAAGAAGTAAAATTCGTCAAACCACAAGGCGGATTATTCCTCTGGATGACTTTACCAAAAGGAATGTCGGGAAAAGAGCTTCTTAGCAAAGCCGTTGAGGCAAAAGTAGCCTATGTTTACGGCTCTCCGTTTTTCCCTAACGGCGGGGGAGAGGAGACCCTTCGGTTGAATTTTTCAAATGCTACCGATGATTTGATTACCGAAGGTATCAAACGTCTGGGCAAAATCATCAAAGATAATTTGTAGAGCCCGGCAACTTAGATTTGTAAAAAAACCCGTTATCCGGCGGGTTTTTTTGTATGCAAAGTGCACTTTGATCACTATTATTGGCGAATATGATAAAGTCGTTTTCAAAATATCAGGCCCTGGGGAACAACTTTATCGTTTTAGATGAAATTTGTGTTCATGGTAAATCCAGAAAATTCGAAAATTTGGCAAGGGATATTTGTGATCCGACACACGGGATCGGCGCCGACGGTTTATTAGTATTATCAGGAGAACCCGGGGTTTATCGCGTTGATATTTATAATGCCGATGGCAGCTGGGCCGAAAAGTCAGGCAATGGTTCGCGAATCGCTGCCATGTATCTGACAAATTCCGGTCTTATATCCGGAAACTCACTGGATTTAATTACCGGTTCCGGGCAGTCTCAAATTAAGCTATATGCGGGTAATGAGCAAAAGCGAGTTATCTCGGCTTCCTTGGGCGTACCTGATTTTAATACAAAAAAAATACCGGTGGCATCCGATAAAAAATTCTTCATAAGTCAGACAATTCATTGTTTCAATAGAGCCTATATTACTTCAGCCGTTTCGGTGGGAAATCCTCACTTAATTCTATTTTGCGATGATTTTGATTTCGATTGGCAAACCATTGGCTCGGAGCTTGAATCTCATCCCATGTTTCCCAATCGTGTCAATGTTGGCTTTGTCAAAGTTATCGACGACAAAAATATTGATATTCGAGATTTTGAGCGAGGCGTCGGCCCGACCGATTCATCCGGAACCGGAGCGGCCGCGGCCGTGGCGATTTCGGTCATGCGAGGATTTACGGATCGAAAAGTCAGTGTTCATTCCCAGGCTGGAATTTTGCGGGTTTACTGGGATAGTAAATCGGATGAACTCTCTATTAAAGGGCCTATCGAATTTATATTTTCAGGAGAATATGATACTTAATTCTGAGTTTAGATTTTAAGATGTTAGCAAGAATTAAAAAGGGCACTATAAATTATTTTCAGGATTTGCGGCAACTGACCCCAAACGCCCGAAAATATCTTCTCGGATCATTTTTCATAAGCATGACATTTTCTTCTCTGATGCTCTTGCTTAATCTGTATTTGAGGGAGAGAGGCTTCGGAGAAGCCGATATCGGGAGCGTCCTTTCATCCGGCGCTCTTGGAATGGTTTGCATCTCGATTCCGGGAGCATTCCTTATCTCGCGTGTACGCCTTAAGCCCATTCTATTGATATCTACGATATTGTTTGTGATTTTCGGATTAATTACGGTTTACGCGCAGCAACTATGGGCCATAAAGGTAGCGTACTTTTTCGCCGGCGCAGCTATGACGTTTTATCGCATCGCGTCAGCTCCTTTTTTTATGAGGAATTCAGGTCCGAGGGAACGGCCGTATTTGTTTTCGCTTTCGTTTGGGATCGCGGTTATTGCCGGAGTGATTGGATCGTTTATATTCGGAGGTTTGGTTGAATTCCTGGCAGGTAGTTTAGCGTATGATTCGGTGCAGGCCCATCGCTTTTCCCTGGCGGTCGGAGTACTTCTCTCGCTTCTGGCTTTGATTCCCTTCACAATAATTAAAATGCCAAAACAAATACCGCTGGAAGACCGTCTCGAATTTTCTCTTAAAACCTTTGCGCCGTTTAAAGGGCTATTTCTTAAATTGGCCGCGCCGTATTTTATAGTAGGAACCGGGGCCGGGATGATTATTCCTTTTTTAAATATATTTTTCCGCGACCGTTTCAGTCAGGATCCCGATGAAATCGGTTTGTTTTTTGGATTGGCACATTTAACAATGTTCATCGGCGTCATGGCCGGACCGATCATGGTAAAGAAAATCGGAATGGTGCGAACTATGGTTTATACTCAGTTATTATCTATTCCATTTATGTTGATTCTTGCTTTCAGCTATTATTTTCCTTTAGTCATTGCAGCCTTTTTAATTCGAGGCGCGCTGATGAATCTGGGACACCCCATCGGCAATAATTTCGCAATGGAGATGGTTCCCAAATCGATGCACGCAATTATGAACGCGCTATTGATGTTTGCCTGGACATCCTCCTGGATGATTTCCACTAAAATCGGGGGTATGGTTATTGAAACGCATGGTTATACTCAATCACTGGTGATTGCCGTTATACTTTATGTCATTTCTTCGGTTATGTACTATATGTTTTTCCGAAAAGCCGAAAAATTCACGTTAAACGGCGTAACCGTGAAATCGGAATTCAAATCAACGGCTTGAATCTCGTCTCCCCAAAAAAGATATTCAAGGAAAATTGTTGCGCCCGGATAATCGCTTATTTAGATTTGGGGGCATTGGAGATTAACTGAGAAAATATGGATAATATTTTTAAGATTAATGCGGCTGAGCAATTGGCAGAGGCGACGCGCAAGGCATTCCCGGAGAGTATCTCCGCGATTGGAGAAAGTCTGAATATCAAAGATTCGGATTTGGCCGACTTTTTCGCTTCTAAATTGGAAATCCCCAGGGATGCCAAAATGGGCGACTACGCGTTTCCCACCTTTATTCTCGCAAAGGTGTTAAAGAAAAAACCTCCGGAAATCGCGAATCTGATTTTCCGGAATCTTGATAGCTCCCGATTTTCATTAGCCGGTCCATATATTAATCTCAATCTTTCGCCGGAAGAAACAGCGAGTGAAATCCTGCCCGAGATTTTTTCTCAGAGAAAAAATTACGCGAGTCAGCAAATTGGAAATGGAAAATCTGTCGTTATCGATTTCTCGTCTCCCAATATCGCCAAACCTTTCGGAGTCGGCCATCTAAGGTCAACCGCGATCGGAAATTCGTTATATCGGCTTTATGAAAAACTCGGATATAAAGTAATCGGCATAAATCACCTCGGAGACTGGGGAACTCAATTTGGGAAATTGATTACCGCATATAGACGATGGGGCAACAAGGTTGAACTTAATAATAATCCTATAAAATATTTGTACGATCTTTATGTTAAATTTCATGAGCAAGAGGCAATGGAAGATGCCTCAGGTATAGACATAGGACTTGAAGAGGAAGCCAGAGATTGGTTTAAGAAGCTTGAAGATGGAGATGATGAGGCAATCATTCTATGGCAAGGATTTAAAGATTATTCATTAATGGAATTCAAACGAATTTATGATTTACTCGGCGTGTACTTTGACCATTATACCGGCGAGTCGTTTTATAACGATAAAATGGATGCCGTTATTGAAAGATTATCTCAGGCGGGATTAACTTCGGAATCCCAAGGGGCTTTGATTGTCGATTTATCCGAACATGGCCTAAATCCTTGTCTTCTCAGGAAAGGGGATGGGGCAACATTATATGCAACCCGTGATTTAGCCGGGATATTTTATCGACATGATACATATAAATTCGAAAAGGCTCTTTATGTAGTCGGCTCCGCGCAGCAGGATCATTTTAAACAGGTTTTCAAAGTCGTGGAAATGCTGGGCGAAAGTTTTGCCCGAAATTTGGTTCATGTGGAATTCGGTTGGATTCGTTTCAAAGACCAGGCAATGTCGACTCGGAAAGGTAATATAATATTCCTTGATGATGTTATCGATACGGCCGAAGATCGCGTTAAGAAAATCATGATGGAGAAAAATCCGGATTTACCCAATCTGGAGCAAACCGCGAGGCAGGTTGGAATCGGAGCCGTAATATTTGCCGATTTGGGTGTTAAGAGACACAAAGATGTGAATTTTTCATGGGAAGAAGTATTAAACTTCGAAGGGGAAACGGGACCGTATCTCCAGTACACTCACGCCCGATTATGCGCTTTGAAGCGTAAATATGGAAAAGATATTACCGCCAATGTGGATTATTCAAAATATATATCTCGAGAAGAGAAGGCCCTTGCCTTGCATTTATACCGCTTCGGCGAGATAGTCGAGTTGGCGGCAGATAAATACGAACCTAATTTCATAGCCGAATATCTAATAGGATTAGCGACGGTCTTTAATCGTTTTTATCAGCGTAAGGGTGAGTCGGGACGATTAATAAAAATAATCGACGATTCCGCACCGGATGAAACAGCCTCCAGGATGCTTTTGGTTGATTGCGTTCGAATTGTCTTAAAAGAAGGACTGTATTTATTGGGCATTGAAGCGCCCGATGAAATGTAAACGGGTTTTTTTGATGAGTGAAACGATTATAAAAAAGGCGAATAAATTGCAGGGCGCCATCAGCCTGCCCGGTGATAAATCGATATCGCATCGCGCGGCTCTGTTATCTTTGCTATGCGAAAATCCTCTAACGGTAACTAATTATTCCGATGCCGCCGATTGTCAAAATACGTTAAACGCCGTTAAATCTCTCGGCGGTCAGATTCACAATGAAGGAGATTCGTTAATTATATCTCCGCCACCCGACGAAGGGATGAAATCTCCCTTCGAGCCAATCAACTGCGGCAACTCAGGGACGACTATGCGTCTTCTGGCAGGACTGTTATCGGGCGCGTCAATTAGCGCAACTTTGATCGGCGATGATTCATTATCGTCCCGCCCAATGGGAAGAATCGCCGAACCATTGCGCCTTATGAACGCCGAAATAGAAATATCCGAGGACAATACCGCGCCGATACGGATATCTCCCGGAACGATAATTCCAATCGACTATACTCTTCCGGTAGCTTCGGCCCAGGTAAAATCAGCTTTAATTTTGGCCGGTTTGGCTTCGAAAACCGACGTGATTATTCGTGAGAGATCGTTGACGCGGGATCACACAGAAAGAATGATTTCATATTTGGACGGCGATTTGCGGATTGAGGATGTCAAAATGAATATTGTTCCGGACCCGGTCGATCCCCGTAAAAAGAAAAAAGTGCTTTCAACGGACGCTTATAAACGCTCTATTTTTTTGGGAAAGAATTCGAGAATTTCGGGCGGCGAAATCAATGTCCCGGGCGATATATCAACGGCGGCATTCTTTATCGCGGCGGCATTGCTTGTTAAAGATAGTCATCTGATAATCAAGGATATTGGTGTCAACAACACGCGTATGGGATTAGTGAAAATCCTCAAGCAGATGGGAGCGCGGATAAATATTAAAAATCGCCGTGAGATTTCGGGAGAACCGATCGGTGATATTGAAGTATTTTACAGTAAATTAAAACCGCGCAAAATATCAGGAAACATTATTCCCGGATTGATTGACGAAATACCCATTCTGGCAGTGATGGCAGCGAATATTGAAGGGACCACCATTATCCGAGACGCAGAGGAACTGCGCCATAAAGAATCAGACCGGATAAAAGCGGTATGCAATAATCTTGCCGCGATGGGGGTCAAGGTGGGTGAGTTCCCGGATGGAATGGCGATTGAAGGAACGGATGAACTGGAAGGAGCCGAGATCGATTCTTTCGGCGATCATCGGATCGCAATGGCGTTTGCTGTGGCCGGTATAACCGCTCACGGCCAAACTGTTATCAATAACAGCGATGTGGTATCAATCTCGTGTCCGAAATTTTTTACTCTATTAGACGGATTGCGGATTAAATGACAAAATTAAATTTCGGTATCATAGGGCATAATATCTCGTATTCTCAATCACCAAAGATTTTTAATTCTATCTTCACGTGCAGGCAGATTGAAGGTGAATTCACCGTTTATGATTTTCCTGAAAAAGAATTTGATAAGCATTTGCCTCTATTGCGCGAGCTAAATGGGTTTTCGGTAACGATTCCATTCAAAGAAAAGATGCTTGAATACAGTGACGAAATTTCCGATTCAGCCCGCACTATACAGGCGGTTAATTCAGTCAAAGTAGAAAATTCGCGATTCGTTGGATTTAATACTGATGGTGATGGATTTATTTATGGTCTGAAAAGACTAATTCTTGATAAAGAATTACAGAATATATTAATTATTGGCTATGGAGGAGCGGCTCGCGCCATTATTTGCGCATTAATTAAAAATTTTAAGATAGAAAGTATCACCGTATGCGGCCGCAAAAATCTTGATTCAGATAAATTGTTAAATCGGTATTTTAGTTACGTCGGATTGGAGTTGAAAATTTTGTATTCAGTCGTAACTCAATTAAATCGAAGCGTTGAATATGATTTGATCGTAAACTGTTCGCCATGCGGAGATATAAATCACAGAAATGAATTTCCACTACCTGAAGATTTCGAATTTAACGGATGCGGAATTTGTTATGATTTGATTTACATTCCTGCCAGAACTTTATTATTATCGAAAGCGGCCGAATCGGGGTGGCAAGTGGTAAACGGTTATCCGATGCTTGTCAGGCAAGCGGTCGAATCGTATAAGATCTGGAGCGGGGATGATATTTCCGTGGATAAATTCACACAGGATTTACTTCTAACTCAGGAAGAGCAGGTTTAATATGGGTACGAGAGGTAATAAACCGGAAATAATTTTTCTCTGCGGATTTTCTGGTTCCGGAAAAACGGAAATGGGAGAAAATCTTGCTCAAAAACTCAATTATGCCTTCACTGATACAGATTCGGTTATTGAGGAACATATGGGCAAGACAATTCCGGAGATTTTTGCGCGATTTGGAGAGGCGAAGTTCAGATTCGCCGAAAATGATGCAATTCGTATGGCATGTATGAATCGACCTCAGGTTATCGCGCTGGGCGGCGGAGCCATACATGACAAGTATATGCTGGAATATATTAAATCAAATGGCTACCTGATTTACTTGCGAACAACGCCTGAGACAATTTATAACCGTCTGCAAGACAGTCACATCCGACCCATGTTACAAGTATTACATAAAGACGAGGAACCGGATGAAAATAAAGTGATGGAACGTATAAAGCAACTTTTGAATGAGCGAGAAGAAATTTATTTGGGCGCTGATAAGGTAATTGACACCGAAAATAAATCATGTGAAGATATCGCCCGGGAAATAAATAATATTTGGGGAAACGATGACAAGTAAAGACAATTTTATTGTAAAGGCTGGAGAAACACGATATCCGGTGATTTTTTCACCAACAAGGAAAAAGGTCGCTACACTTGTAAAAGAATCAGCCAAAATAGTTATTATATCGAATCCGACAGTTTTTGCTCTACATGGGAAGAGATTCATCGACAAAGTTATTCCGCATAGTAAAGAATGTCACAAAATAATGATTGGTGACGGCGAAAAATACAAGACAATTCAAACCATAAACAAATTATATGATCATTTTTTCGATATTGGATTGAGTCGCAAGGATACCATCATTACTCTGGGAGGCGGAATTGTCGGAGATACCGGCGGATTTGCGGCGGCTACTTTTAAAAGAGGTGTTAATCTGATTCAGGCGCCAACAACGGTTCTGGCCATGGTCGACTCGTCGATAGGAGGTAAAGTCGGCGTAAATCATGCCCTTGGAAAAAATTTAATCGGCGCCTTTTTCCAACCTCAAGCCGTTATTGTTAACCCCGATTGGTTATCAACTCTGGGAAACAGAGAAATAATTGATGGCTTCGCGGAAATTATAAAAACCGGTTTTCTATCTGGGCCGCCGTTTATAAAATCTATCTTTTCATTAAAATCCGATGACTTTATTAAACCGACAAAAAATTTATTAAAGCTGATTAAAAAATCGATGCGATTCAAGGCATCCATTGTTGCGCGCGATGCGCATGAAAGCGATTTACGCCGCATTCTTAATTTTGGACACACCTTTGGTCATGCAATAGAAAAAGTAGAGGGCTTTGGAAGGTATCGTCACGGCGAGGCAGTCCTGGCCGGAATGATTGGAGCTCTTCATCTATCACACGCAACCGGTAATCTTCGCTCGAAAAGTATGAACGAAGCTCTTGATGCGATTGAACCGTTAGTATCACATTTGAATCGCCTGAAAAATGATATTCCCGCTTATTTATCTCCAATGCGTGTCGATAAAAAGAATGAGAACGGAAAACAAATCTTCGTTCTTCTTAAGGATATCGGGCGACCTCATATCACCGAGGTAAAATCGAAACAGAAAATATCCGAGGCCATAAGATTTATGCGAGAATATGTTAATAACCGATCGGGACGATGAAGCGAATCCTTTTTATAAACGGGCCGAACCTGAATATGCTGGGAGTAAGGGAACCGGATATTTACGGGACCCAAACTCTGAATGAAATTATTGAAAAGGCAAAAGCGGGAGCCGCGGAAATGGGGTTTGAAATCGAGCCGTACCAGAGTAATCATGAGGGGGCGCTCATCGATTTCATTCAGGATAATTACCAAAATTCAGATGGCATAATAATTAATCCCGGAGCCTTGACGCATTATGGTTATTCTCTTCGGGATTGTCTGGCCGCAACCGGGCTCACCATAATAGAGGTTCACATTTCCGACATTCAAAAGCGTGAAGAGTGGCGAAAAAAATCGGTCGTTTCAGATATTTGCGCCGAAGTAATAAGCGGATTAGGGAGCGAAGGATATTTTAAGGCGCTGGAATTTTTCAGGGACTAAGAAAATGATTTTTCCAAAGTGTGCTTTAGGTTTTTTCCTGATCTGTTTACTAATTTCTTTAAATTCGTGCCAGACAGAGCAGGTGTCCGAAAGGGAAGCGAAGGAATTTATTGAAAACTTTGAAATTCGCGCGGAATTTCTCAATCGTCATATTTCAATATATACCTGGAAGGCGGAATTTGGCAATAACCTGGATTCTCTCAATTATTATCTATCGACATGGAAGGATTTACTCAACGACAAAGCTCTATCAAAAAACTTAAAAAAGTATTCGAATATTCTCACCGACAAAAATAATTTAAGAAAAATGGAATTGATTTCGAGTTTAATAACTCGTGAAACGATTGATTCAGATAAAACAACATCATTTCTTGCAGATTCGATTAAGGTATTTCTTGGAGATATTTCTTATTCATTTGAAGGCCAGGTTGTAGCCCTTGATTTTCTTCATAATATCCTGAGAACGGAGCCAAACCGATTCAGGAGAGAAGAGGCGTTTCAGGCAATTTATCAAGCCGGTAAGAATCTAAGCGATCCAATTGCACGTTTGGCTCGTTATCGTAATCAAGCGGTTGAAAAGTTGGGTTACAACTCATATTACGATTTGATGTTGACTGTCAAGGATGTTGATAAAATAGAATTGCAGAATATCATTGATGATCTTGACCGTATAACGGCCGATCCGTATTTTGAGTTAATTGACTCTTTGAAAAAATCATTAAATATTGAAAAGTTATCCGAATGGGATATTGAATATGCTTACCGCAATATCATAATCGCGCGGGATTCGTATTTTCCGGCTTCAACACATTTAGCCTTAATACGAAAGACTCTGGCCGGACTTGGATTCAATCTTGATGGCTTGCCGATTTATTTTAAGAGATTTTCACATGAAAAATCCGATTCGGAATTTCGGTTATTGCCGGTAGCCATACCGAATGATATCAGGATATTATATTCCGAAAACGACGGTTTTGAAGAGTTAATGATGCTTGTAACGAATTTATCGCAGGGGATATACGCATCGAATATATACCAGGCCGATTATATGTTTTCTCGGGCTCCGGCCGATTGTTTTGAATATGCCGTAGGCGCGTTATTTTCGGGCTATTTGAGTACGGAAGGCTGGTTGCGAAAATATCCCGGTCTACCCGAGCCGTTAGTTATGGAAATAAACAATTATTCCGGATTTATGAAGCTCTATTCAATTCGCAGAATGATCCTTGAAGGGAAATTTGAAAGTGCCTTATATCGAAATCCTTATGCCGATCTTAATCGAATATATGAAAATCTGTCCGATGATATCCTGGGATTGCAGTTTCATCCCCATATCAGTCCCTGGGCTGTAAATCCGCGTTTGGTTAATGACCCGGTTTCGATTCCGGAAATAATTATTGGAGAATGTATCGCGGCCCAAATCGGTTTTTATCTAAAAGAAAAATACGGCACCGCTTTGGATAATGAACATACCCGTGAGTATCTTGTGCAGAACATATTCCGTTTTGGAGCGCGCGATAATTGGCGGGCCTTGCTCGAACGAAGCACCGATGGCGGTCTTGACGCAAAATTCTTCGCGGATTATCACAGTATTTGACGAATAAATTTCAAAGATGTATATTGTCGGCGGAGGTTAATTAAATTACCTCCGCTTTTTTATTATGGAAAAGCGAAAAGAAAAATATACGGAAGGATCGATAATCTCCTCAATCTGGCGTCTCGGGTGGCCGGCCCTGACGTCAATGCTTCTGCATACGCTGATGACCCTTACCGATGCTATCTGGGTCGGGCGTCTGGGACCGACCGAAATGGCCGCGGTGCAATCAAGCATATTTACTATCTGGACCGTGTTTTCCATGCTGATGATTATTCCTACCGGTGTTGTCGCAATTATATCCCGAGCGGTAGGAGCCGGTCAAACCGATGAAGTCGGCCGGATTGGAAGACAAGGCATATTATTCTCAATTTATGTCGCCATTGGATATAGTATTTTCGGATATATTATAGCTCCCCATGTTTTCAATTTTATGGAAACGGAGGCTATAGTCAGCCAGCTTGGTATTACTTACTTGCGGATTTTCTTTGTGGGCGTTCTGTTTTTCTTTATCAACGATTCTATTTCGGCTATTTTCAGAGCCGTCGGGGATACGCGGGCGCCTCTTTACGCAACTACTGCCGCCGTTATAATCAATATCGCCCTTGATCCAATCCTCATATTCGGCTGGTTCGGAGCTCCCGCTCTGGGAACGGATGGAGCGGCAATCGCCACCATTATTTCCGCCTTTTGCGGAACTTTGATTTATTTGAATATGATTCGGTGCGGGCGCCTGAAATATCATCTTGATTTCAGGCTTTTTGAAAAACTTGATTTTGGATTAGCCAAAGCAATTATAAAGATTGGAAGTCCGCCCGCGACCGCGGGGATGGTTTTTTCAATCATTTACATTTTCCTGAATAAAATCGCGGCTCAATATGGCACCATTTCAATCGCCGCTTTGACGGTTGGAAATCGCATGGAATCGCTGTCATATCTGATTTGTTTCGGGTTTTCAATTGCCGCAACGACTATGGTCGGACAAAACCTGGGAGCCAAAAAGCCGGACCGCGCCGCCAAAGCAGCCTGGATGTCGGTCGCCATTTGCGCCGGATGGACATTATTTATATCGATACTTTTTCTGACGATTCCGGATGTGTTGTCGAGAATATTTACCAATGACAAAGAAGTAATCGCCATTGCAGTTAATTATTTGCGTATTTTGGCCCTTTCACAAATATTCATGGCTGCCGAAATAGTCCTCGAGGGCGCTTTTGCAGGAGCGGGGAATACGATTCCTCCGACCGTGATTTCGATCCCGGGAACAATCATTCGCTTACCGATGGCATATTATCTGTGCTTTGAGACAGATATGGGAATTGACGGTCTCTGGTGGACGCTGACAATCACAACCTGGCTAAAAGCTATCGTTATGATGTACTGGTTTTATCTCGGCCGATGGAAAAAAACGGGTATTATAAAAACATAGATGACAACACAAAGAATTTGCTATATTCTTTAGGACTATAAAATGAAGTGAAATGCGGAAGGATTATCAATTGGAGAAGTATATCAGATTTGAGCATAATGGAAAATCAGGTTATGGACGATTAGAGGGGAAAAAAGTCAGGGTCCTTAACGGTCCCTATTGGCAGGACCATACTGAAACCGAAAAATCAATTGCTTTAGATGAAATAAAATTGCTCTGTCCGGTTCAACCAACCAAAATAGTGTGCGTTGGTCTTAATTATCGAAAACATGTTCAGCATTCGCAATCGGCCACGGAAGTTCCCAAAACGCCGGTACTGTTCATGAAACCTCCCAGCGCGTTATTGGAACCGGGCGGCGAAATCGTCTATCCCGATAATTGCGACCGCGTTGATTATGAAGCCGAACTCGGGGTTGTTATTGGTCGCCGCGGCCGGAAAATTCCCGCCGAAAAGGTATTCGATCATATTTTTGGTTATTCCTGCCTCAATGATGTGACCGCCCGCCATATACAAAAGGGTGACGGTCAATGGACACGGGGGAAAGGCTTCGATACTTTTTGTCCGGTGGGCCCCCATGTTGTTACGGGAATCGACCCGAAGAGTTTGCAGGTTGAAGCTTATCTGAACGGCGAACAAAAACAATCGGGGAATACTTCAGAAATGATATTTCCCGTGCCGGAACTAATCAGTTTCATTTCATCGGTAATGACCCTGGAACCGGGCGACATCATCGCTACCGGTACCCCCGAAGGAATCGACCCGATGCAAATCGGGGATGAAGTCGAGATTAGAATTGAAAAGATAGGTTCATTGTTCAACAAAATTGTATAACTATTGAAAAATATCCACATCGGAGACTAAATGACAGAGAAATTATATTACGCCGATAGTTATCTGAAAGAATTCACCGCGTCGGTTAAATCCGTTGATAAAGCCGAGGACTATTATCATGTTAAATTGGATCGCACAGCTTTTTATCCCACCTCGGGCGGGCAGTTATTTGATACCGGCTGTATATCTGATGAAAAAGTAATTGATGTCATAGAATCTAACGACGATGTGATTCATGTTCTGGAAACGAAACCGCCTTTTCAAAGCGGGGATGAAGTAAACAGCAGAATCGATTGGGAGCGGCGACGGGATAATATGCAAAAGCATACCGGTCAGCATATTCTCTCGCAGGCCTTTATTAAAGTATGCGATGCCGCCACTATCAGCGCTCGTCTGGGCGAAGAGGATAGCACAATTGATCTCGACATTTCTCAACTAAATAATAATTTGGTAATCGAAACAGAAAACCTGGCCAATCGAATTATTTTCGAAAATCGAACGGTTTCAACGAAATTTGCCCCGGTCGATGAACTCGATAATTATCCTTTAAGAAAAATCCCCGATCGAAGTGAGGATAAATATCGCATAATTATTATTGATGATTTTGACTGGTCGGCTTGCGGAGGCACTCATTGCTCCACTACCGGCTCGGTCGGAATAATTAAGATAACAGGTCAGGAAAAAATCAGGGGTAATCTCAGATTTCATTTTCTAACGGGCCTTAAGGCTCTTGAAGATTATCGCTGGCGTTTTAATCAGGTTGAAGATATTTCAAATCTGTTTTCATGTCACGCCCGCGATTCTTTCAGGCTAATTGAACATATTATCGCCGAAAACAATAATTTGCGCAGAGAGAAAGATGAACTGAGAAAAAAACTCCTACCGGTATTAATTGAAGAATGGGTGGCGAACCCCAAAGAAATTAACGGCCATAAACTAATCAGCATTGATTTGTCAGGAGAAGATTTCAGCTTTGCTCGCGATGCCGGCCTGTGCATGATAAATAATCATAATGCTATTGTTCTCATCGGAGTTGACGACAGGTTATTGACGGCGGTTTCAAAAAGCATCCCGATATCGGCCTTGGATATTATGAATAAGGCGAGTCAGATTTTCGGAGGCAAGGGAGGAGGCTCCCCGGAATTGGCGCAGGGAGGCGGCTTCTCGCCGGACGATATAAAATTTTTAATTGCTCATCCGGAAAAAGTAATCGATATATAACCGATGCGATATGTAATTTACATATTTGCCCTTGTTATCATTACCTTATTATTTCTCAGCCCCGTTACCGCGCAGGATGAAAAGCGTACGGTTTTTTTTGATGACTTTGATTTTCTTGATATGATAACGACCGATAGCGGAATTGTCTGGAACGGTTGGGGGCGGGGATGGTTCCGCATAGATTCAACCTGGATTTATTCCGATTCGGTTGTCTGGCTCCAGGATCAAAATATAATTCATTTTTTCGGAGGCGTTGAAGCTTATGATTCAACCCAGCATATCTGGGCTGATAAAGTCAGTTACTATCATGCAGATTCGGTTTTAATCGCCAGGGAAAACGCAGTTTTAATTCATAATATCGATTCCATTCGCGCCGAAGCTCATTATATCGAATACGACATTGCCAATAAAATAATCGTATTGGAAAATGACCCCTGGCTATTTTTGAATTATCCGGATTATAATAACCTTGTAACCATTAGCGGCGAGTATCTGACTTATTTCAGTGATGACCAAATCGGTATGGCCGAGGAAAATGTTCAGATAGATCATTCGGGGACCAAAGCCAACTGCGGATGCGCCGAATTTTATAAAGACGCTAATCTGTTATCTCTGATGGATAAGCCGGTTGCGACCAGAGATTCATCAATTATCTCCGGAAATTATATGAACATATTTTTCAAATCTCAGGCGGTTGACAGAATTGAGGTCAGTGACAGCGCCAGCGCGTATTTTGTTGAACAGTCGGATTCAACCACTGGTGAATTTTCCGGCAGCTCAACTTTAACCGGTCGAGATATCACGTTTTTCTTCAAAGATAATGATGTTAGGAAAATAGCCGCAAACGGGGCGGCCCGTTCGGAATACTTGCCGTCGCCGGATGATACAACCGGATCCGGAAAAAATATCGTCTCTGGTGATTCGATATTTATATACATAAAAGATAGAAAGATAATGAAAGCGGAAGTGAAGGGCGGGGCAGAAGGCATATATATTACGGAAAAGGAAACCGCTCCGATAGATTCCTCGGATGTTGCATCGATAACCGCAAGTGATACACTAACGGAACAACCGTGCGATACCTGTTACACATTATTGACCACTGAGGATAATTTTGATAATCGCTATTCCGATAATAATCTTGCTTTGGATGATAGCCTGGATATAAGTTCCGAAAATATTATTGCCGAAGACTCGATTCATTATCGGGGTGCCTTTCTTGAATTTTTCTCTAATGAGCGAATCATCGGTATAACCACCGACGCTATGGTCAGACAGGGAACGGTGTTGTTGACAGCCGACAAAGTCAATTATAACATTCCCGACCGCATCATTACCGCAGATGCTCTGGTCGATTCCACCGATAGCATTCCATCGATCGTGCCATTGTCATTGAAAGACGGCGGCGAAGAGATTTTTGGCTCCAAACTGGTTTTCAACGTCGATACCAAAAAAGGCTTAATCGAAAATTCCAATACCCGATTCGAGAAAACTCAATATCGTGGAGATGACCTGTATAAAGAAGATGAAAAAATATTTTATGTGGAAAACGGAATTTTAATTCCCTGCGATAAAGAAGCCGCCTATTTCCATTTTCGCTCCAGGAAAATGAAAATTATCCAGGATGATCGAGTCATTGCCCGGCCGGTACGATTATATCTTTATAAACTCCCGATAGCCTATATCCCTTATTATGTTTTTCCTCTTAAGCGGGGTCGCCATTCGGGAATACTTCCCATAAAACTGGGTAATTTCGAAAAGGGGAATCGATTTATCGGAAATATTGGGTATTATTGGGCCTCCTCTGAATATTGGGATATTGAAGGCTCCCTTGACTTCTATGAAAATATCGGTATTACCATAAACGGCCTGTTTAGATACAATAAGCGTTATGAATATTCCGGATATGTACGAAGCACCTTCGCTCGGGAAAGCCGGGAGCTGGCCTTCACCGAACGACAAAGCCGTCGTTGGACTATAAGCGGAAGCCATTCGCAAACGCTTCCTTATGATATCAAATTCGGCGCCTCGGGTACATTTGTTTCAGATGAAAGCTATTACAGCGATTATTCAACCAATCCCGACGAGCGCCGGAACCGCAATATCCGGTCGCAGGCGAATTTCAGTAAACGCTTCGGCAGATCATCCTTATCACTCTCGTTTAATCATCAGGATAATCTCGATACCGATTCGCGTTCGAGTAATTTGCCCAGCGGAAGATTTTCGATCTCGTCATTTCATCCTTTCGGCAGCGGCCGGGAAGAAGGCGGGAAGACGATAAAGAGCTGGTATAATTACCTGCGCCTGAGTTATTCAAATAATTTTGGATATCATTCCAGCGGAAGAACTCTTCATCATAATGTAATTGATACAACAATTATCGACGTCGATAGTTTGATATTCTCAAGCCGGGATTCGACCTCGACAACAAATAAAAAATATTCATTCATTGATCATTCTATGTCTCTTAACGCCTCGCAGAAATTATTTGGATATATCTCGATTAGTCCTCGGGTTAGCTTTCAGGAAACCTGGTATTATATCCCGGAAACGGATCAAGCCCGTAACGCGGGAATTCCCGTTAATCGTTCATACCGGCGAGGATCGATTTCGGCCGGAATATCCACAAATACTAATTTGTACGGCACGTTTCCTATAAATCTATTCGGTCTTCAGGCTCTGCGACATGTTATGACTCCTTCGGTGGGATTTAATTGGGCGCCATTTATCAATAAAAACGCGCCTGTGAAAAGTTTCGTTGGCCGAGGAGGCGGAGGTAGTCGCCAGATGGCAATGAGTATGACGTTAACGCATCTGCTTCAAGCCAAAATTAAACAGGGGGAAAAAGAAAAAAAACTGGATTTATTACGAATATCATCTTCGACCAGCTATAATTTTGAGGCTATCGGGAAGAAATTTTCAAATTTACGGACAGGTATTTCATCATCGATTTTGCGAAAAATCAATCTCAGCGGCAATCTGATCCATGATATGTATGATAAAAACGATAAACTGATTTGGTGGCGCCCGAGGCTAAAAACGTTTTCCCTGAATACATCATTCCAGGCCCGCGGATCGGTGTCTGACAATTATGTCAGAAGCGGCCTGTCATCTGATCGTGATTATGCCGAGGAGATGCAATATGATACCTCCAGTGCCGTGCCTTCGCCGTATATGACCGGAGAATCAAAGGAATCGCAAACCGGTTCGCCCGTAACCTGGAATATGAATTTCTCGCACAATTACACTGAATCCAGATCCATTACGGGAGCGGTCTCAAAGACCCATTGGGCACAACTTACCTTTAACTTAGGCGTAACAAAAAACTGGAAAATCAAATATTCGCAGCGTTATGATTTCGTCAAGCACCAGACAATCGATAAAATTGTTGATATTAATCGAAGTCTGAATTGCTGGGAAGGACATTTTTACTGGATACCTGACGGTTCTCGTCAGGGATTTTATTTCAAATTATATCTTCTCGCCATTCCCGACATTAAAGTTGAAAAATCAGAATCAGGTTTGCGCGGAGCCCTGTTTAATCGGTAGTTCCCGGCTACCCCGCACCGTTTTTGCCAGTAAAATCAAGTGTTTTTAGACCTATATGCCTCAAAATCCCGTTTTTTCGGGGTTTTTTTGAAATTGTTCGTTTTTTTATTTGACAAAGATTTTATAAAACAGGTAGATTCGTTGCGAAAAGGATAAAAGAGATAACCATTAACCATGGAGGATATAATAGTGACAAGGGATCAATTAATCACAAAAATGGCGAAAGATGCCGGTATTTCAAAGCGGGCTGCTACTGACGCTATGAAATGTTTCCTGGGCTCAGTCACAATGGCCTTGAAAAAGGGTCAGAAGATGAGCTTTGTTGGATTTGGAACATTCAGCACTACTAAGAGAAAAGCCCGCACCGGTCGTAACCCGCAAACGGGTGCTGCAATCAAGATTCCGGCCGCAAGAGTACCGAAATTTAAGGCTGGTAAGTCTCTCCGCGAAGCCGTGAAGAAGTAACTTAAGTGATATTTCCTCACAGGCAGGGCGTTTATCGCCCTGCCTTTTTTGTTGACCAATAGAGGGCCAGATAATTATCCTTGAATTGGATTAAGATGAAAGAAAAAACCAAATTACAAATAATCGGGATTCTTGTGGCGGCCTTTGCGATCATGTCGCTTATAAGTTTAGCGGGGCACAACACTCCCGATGACATGATGATTGTTTCCGATGAAGCCATCTATGGTAACCCTTTTTCTCTGCCGTACATAAATATCGGCGGCATGATGGGAGCGTATTTCAGTTACATCGCCTTTTTCTTCCTGGGATGGGGCGCGTATTTTGGATTATTCTTTCTCCTCGTTTTATCTCTAAGACTTATCGGCCTTGATGTCGCCAAACGATGTCTTAAACATGCCGGAGTCCTATGGGCTACGGTAACCCTTTTGCTGATTATCGGTGATGTTGGAAAAGTTTCCGAAGCCAATTTCGCGGAAACCTACCCCGATGGCGTCGGAGCCCTGGGGCATACCCTGATAGAAGGTATGATTCATATCGTTGGCGTGCCGGGAGCCTATATTATTGGCTTCGCGGTCTTGATCTGTGTCCTGGTTTATTATGGATATATCTCGCACAGATTCCGTAATCTGGTGGCGTTTATGCGTTCCGAGTCGGAAAAGAGAATCCGGCAGAGCTGGCAGCTTGCTCTTGAAAAATCGGAAAATATAAAGTCCACGGCCGACTTTAAGAAATTCTTCAAACGAGAATCATCGGAGGTAGTTAAAGAACGCAGAAAAAGGAAAAAGCCTCAAATACCATTGATAGCTGAACAGGAAGAGCAATCGAAAGTTGCCGACAAAGTCGTTACCGACCATTTGTCTTCTGCCCAAAAACAAATAGAAAAGAAAAAGAAGGTTACCATCCCGGGCAAAAGCGAAACGGTTACCGACCAAATCGAAATAGAGGAAACGGCCGCCAATGATTTTATAATGCCTTCCAATGATCTACTTAATGAAAATAAAAATAAGGCCATTGAATTTGATACCAAAGAATTAGAAAATACGGCAAAAGCCCTGCGAGAGACTCTTGAAACTTTTGGCGTTCGCCTGAGCAGCAATATTGAGATGTTTCCCGGTCCGATTATTACTCGTTTTGAAATTAAACCGGCGGCAGGAATAAAAGTCAGTCAGATATCAAATTTATCCGAAGATCTGGCCTTAAATCTCAAAGCCAAATCAATACGTATTGTCGCGCCTATACCCGGTAAGGGAGCGGTTGGTATTGAGATTCCGAATCGCAATCCGCATATCGTTTACTTGCGCGATATTCTCGAATCTGATAAATTTCAGGAAAATAGATTTCATTTACCTCTGGCATTGGGAAAGAATATTTCGGGCAATCCTTATGTTGTCGATTTGACGACTATGCCGCATCTTTTAATTGCCGGGACAACCGGTTCCGGAAAATCCGTGTGCATCAATGTCATTATAACGTCATTGATGTACTCGCTGCCGCCCGAAAATTTGAGATTTATTTTTATCGATCCCAAAATGCTCGAATTGACGGTATATAAAGATATCCCACATCTTGAGGAGAAAGTCGTCACCAATGCGAAACAGGCTGAACGAGTGCTAAACGATGTCGTTCTGGGAATGGAACATCGCTACCGCACTCTTGCCAATGAATCGGTTAGAAATATTGTCGATTACAACCGTAAAATGAAATCAAGAGATAAAAAATTGCCCTATATAGTGATAATTATTGACGAATTGGCCGATCTGATGATGTCGACGCATTCCAGCCGAGTAGAACTGCTGTTAACACGCCTGGCGCAAATGGCACGAGCGGTCGGGATTCATTTAATTCTGGCCACGCAGAGACCGTCGGTGGACGTTATTACCGGGCTTATCAAAGCCAATTTCCCTTCCCGGGTAGCTTTTCAGGTCGCCACCCGCATCGATTCTCGCACTATTCTTGACGGTAATGGAGCTGAACGTCTTTTGGGAAATGGCGATATGCTGTACCTCAAAACCGGATCGCCGGAACCGGAAAGATTGCATGGTCCGTATATATCTTCGGATGAAACCGAAGCGTTGGTAACATTTATAAAGCAACAGCCTTATAGCAAAATAAAACAGGGAGAATCGGAAGCGGTGACCGAGGAAAAAACTCAAATTCGTCAGCTAAACGACCCGGTCATGATGGAAGCGGTAGAGACAGTTATCAGACAAGGACAGGCTTCGGTTTCGTTATTGCAACGCAAACTCGGAATCGGTTACCAGCGGGCCGCGCGTTTAATCGATGAATTGGAGGAAATGAAAATAATCGGACCTTATAATGAATCGAAAGCCCGCGACGTTCTCGTTGACAAAGCATTTCTGGAAAATATCAAAAACGGTAAATATTCCAAAACATAATTCGTATTTTCATTGTATAAGATTTTATGATACGGCAAATTCCAAACACGGTAATACTAATAGTTGTGATGCTTCATGCCTTAACCTGTGCCGAATGCCCGTTGTTTGAAAAGGCTATGGATAAGTATCAGTCAAACGAATTTTATTCTATGGATTTTTCGCAGTTGATTCATTCTGATATTTTCAAAAGTGTTGATACTTTATTCGGTACTATCAAAGCCTGCTCCGATGGCCGTTTTCACATGATAACACCCAATCAGATTTTGGTTTCCAACGGAACAGTATTATGGAATTACACGATAGATAACGAGCAGGTCATAATCGATTCAATTACCCGTAATGAAATCTGGAATCCGATTATGCTCTTTTTCAATCCCCGCCATTATTATAAGTGTACCTCGGAAAAGAACGATAAAACTTTTACCAAAGTATCAATGATTGCTCACGATAGCTTGATAGCGCCGAACGAATTTCAACTCAAAATCAGGCTTGAAGATTTTATCCCCCTCGGAATTTTCTATATGGATGAAAATGATTCTCGCATAGAAATTTATATAAATGACTTTAGATTTATATCAAATCTTTCTGATTCGGTTTTTCAATTTATCCCTCCGACCGGCATAGAAGTTATCGAAATGCCATGAAACGCTATTATATCCACAAATTAGGATGTCCCAAAAATGACGTCGATGCCGAATGTATTTCAGGCTACCTGAGAAATCTTGGCTATCAAAAGACGGACACGGCCGATGATGCCGAGTTGTTGATCGTCAATACCTGTGGATTTATTCAGGATGCCAAAGAAGAATCAATTGACGCGATCATGAAATCGCTCAAGATAAAAAGAAAAAATGAAAAATCGCGTGTAATAGTAACCGGGTGTTTGGCGCAGAGATATGCCAATGATTTGGCTGGAGATATTCCCGAAATCGACGGTATTTTAGGACTTGATAATATCATCCAAATACAAGATATACTGGAAAGCAAGGATGCGAAGATTGCGGTTAGTGAAAATAATCTCCGCAAGTACCGGGAATTTGATATTGAACGCGAATTGGATGCTAATCAGGTTTTCGCCTATCTAAAAATTTCCGATGGGTGCGATAATAGGTGCGCCTATTGCAGCATACCAGATATCAGGGGACGTTTTCGAAGTCGGCAAATGGAAAATATTCTCGATGAAGCCCGATATCTTCTTGACCATAGCAAAAAAGAGATAATCCTTGTTTCTCAGGAATCCACCGCCTATGGATTGGATTTGTACGGCAAACAGAGCCTGATTGCGTTGCTGGACAGACTATCGGCCCTGAACGGTGAATTTTGGATTAGAATTATGTACTTGCACCCTGGACGATTGACGAGCGAACTTATCGACTATATGATTGACAATCCGAGAATATGTAATTACTTTGATCTACCTCTGCAGCATTGTAACGATGAAATTCTTCAGGCAATGGGCAGAAAAACGACACGGAGTGCGATAGAAAAATTGATAGGCGAGATACGAGGAAAAAGCGCGAGAAGCGCCATTCGAACGAATTTTATAGTCGGCTTTCCGGGCGAAACGGGAATGCAGTTTAAGGAATTGTGCTCATTTGTTGAAGAGATTGAATTTGATCGATTGGGAGCCTTTGTGTATTCTCGGGAAGAAAACACGAAAGCGGCTAATATGCCGGAGCAGGTTAAGCGCATAATCAGGGAAAAGAGATATCATCGTCTGATGGAAATTCAGCGTGAGATCGCGTTTACCCTCAATGAAAAAGACGTGGGCGAGCGGTTTGAGGTAATAGTTGACAGGGTTAATATTGAAGAGGGATATTCAATGGCCCGTACAAGGCTTGATGCGCCGGAAATTGACCGGGAAGTAAAACTGGGATTTACCGATTTGAGGCCGGGCGAATTTATACCGATAAATATAAACGGGTATGATGGATATGATTTACTTGGAACAAGGGAGTAACTATGAGTTCCGGAGTGAGCCTTGAAAAGACCGGTATATTTTTATCCAAACCAATCGCTCTTCTTCTGGTCTTAATCTATCTTTTGCAATCAACGCTTCTGATTTTCCTTGTGAAAGATAAATACGAGCTGCATAAAATAATAGATTTCCAACGCAATCGCCTTAGCGAAATGGAAGAAAAACTCAGGATTTTCCAAATTATTGAGGATTTTCAGATCGGCTTTAATGATAACGAAAAAACGGAGCTGGCAAATGTCATATTCAAGGAAAGCCAAAAATACAATTACGATCCGCTCCTGATAATGGCCGTTATCATGACAGAATCAACATTTAAAAAGGGGCAGGTTTCCCGGGTTGGCGCGCGAGGCATCATGCAGCTAATGCCCGCGACCGGAGCCGATTTGGCCATGCGCAGCGGTATTGATTGGGAAGGCCATGAGCAACTTTTTGACCCGGCTTTGAATATTCAGCTGGGAACGCTGCATCTTTTCGAACAAATATTGAAATTTAAAGATGTCAAAAAGGCTATAATATCATATAATCTTGGAGAAACTCGTTTGCGAGGCCGGTTAAGAAAAAATAAACCGCTTCCCAGGCAGTATTTTCAGAAAATTTGGGAAAACTACAGCATATTGAAAGAAAAATACGATGTGTAGACTTAACCACGAACTCATTATTTATTCAATCGTCACCCTTCTTGTATCAATTGTTCTGGCCGGATGCGGCGGAATCACTATGAAAAATTATGCCACCGCCGAAGAACAATACCGTGAAGCCTATAAAGAGTTTCAGAAGAAACACTATGTAAAAGCCATTGATGGCTTCCAAAAAGTAGTTTATAGTTTTAGCGGCTCACCGATGGTCGATTCGGCGCAGTATTATCTGGCCATGTCATATTATCTCGATAAAGAATATTATTTGGCGGCCGCTGAATTTGAGCGAGTTGTCAATAATTATCCCGGATCTGATTTTGTGGATGATAGTCAATATATGGCCGGCTTATGCTATTTTAAATCATCTCCCAAAAACTCAGGTCTGGATCAGGATGAATTAACGCGCGCTTTGGAAGCTCTTAATGATTTCGTTACCGATTATCCGGAATCAGAGTTGGTTGACGATGCTCGGGAAACTATTAAAGTTGGTATGGATCGTTTGGCCAAAAAGCGTTATCAAAACGGACGCATGTATTTTAGGCTGGGGTATTACAAATCGGCCGGGATATATTTTCAATCAGTCATAGACGAGCATACCGATAGTAACTGGGGCGCTCAGTCATTATATTATCTGGCGGAAATCGAATTAAAGAGAAAAAACTACTCCGATGCGAAGGAAAAATTTAATAATTTCCTGGTTGTTTACCCGGAACATGAGCTAACCCAAAAGGCTCAGAAAAAACTGGCCGAAGCAGAAGAGAAAATTGCCAAATCAACAGAAACTAATTAATCCGTCCGAAGGTGGCCTCTGGGGAATAATGGGAGGCGCCTTCAATCCCATTCATTTCGGCCACCTTGCTATGGCCAATTCCCTGATGCAATCTCTTGAAGCCAGTGGAATGCTATTTATTCCGTCTATTGATCATCCGTTGAAGAATGATTGCGATCTGGCTTCTTCTTTTGATGACCGGCTAAAAATGGTTTCTCTGGCAATTACCGATAATGATAAATTTGTGATTGAGCATCCGCCAAAAACCTCGCCTTATACCATTGATTTGATTGATTATTTGCAAAGCAAATATCCCTCAGCCCGTTTTTTTCTTCCGATTGGCTCTGATATCATAGGTGAATTTCATCAATGGTATAAAAGCAGCCAGATCGAGCAGCGCGTCCGTATTGTTATTGCGGTTCGTCCGGGATTTGAACCTACGCCTCGGCCCGACGGACTTCTAAAAGGAGCGGAAATTATAAATATTCCCCAGTTAAAAATTGCATCCCGGGACTTAAGACAAATGATAAAATCAAAGATTTCCATTAAGTACCTCGTCCCGCCTCAAATCGAAAATTATATATATGAGCGGAGTCTTTATGCCGACTGAGAAAGTCGCCTCCCAATCCAAAAAACTATTTTTATTTGATGGGTCGGCTCTGGCTTACCGAGCATACTACGCCTTCGTCAGAAATCCGTTAATCAATTCCAAAGGAGAAAATACTTCGGCCGCCTTTGGGGTGGTAAATTCGATTATTAAAGTCTTAAATAAGGAAAAGCCGGATTTCCTGGCGGTCGTATTCGATACCAGGGAACCGACTTTTCGCCATAAATTGTATGATGAATATAAGGCCACCCGCCCAAAAATGCCCGATGACATGGCCACTCAACTCCCAAGAATTTTTCAGGCCATCGAAGCCCTGAGTATAGAGCAAATTTCATTGGAAGGATATGAGGCCGACGATATCATGGCTACCCTGGCCAGGCAGGGCGCTCAAGAGGGCTTATCCGTTCATCTCGTTTCCAGTGACAAGGATATGTTCCAATTGATCAACGACAAGATTCACATGTATATCCCCCAGAAGGGCTCATTACCGCCCTTCAGAATGGATAAAGAAGCGGTCAAAGATAAGATCGGTGTTTATCCCGACAAAGTGATTGAATTCATGGCTCTAACTGGCGACAGTTCTGATAATATCCCCGGAATCCCCGGAGTAGGTCCCAAAACAGCCTTGAACCTGATGGAACAATTTGGAAACCTTCAAAACATACTGGACAAAGCTGAAGAGATCAAAGCCAATGGAATTCGAAATAAAGTACTCAACAATAAAGAAAAGGCTTTACTTTCTCTGGAGCTTGTTACTATTGACCAGAATGTTCCCATTGATATTAAAATAGGCGAATTAACCCGGCAGGAACCAGATGTTGAAAAATGCAAAGAACTCTTTGTTGAGTTAGAATTTTTTAATCTTCTGAAGGAGATAACGGGAGAATCTATTGCCAAACCCGTTGCGCAGAAAAAGGCCAAATCTTCATACAAACTTGTTGAATCATTATCCGAGTTAAAAAAAATCGTAGCAAAATTATCTGCCAAAAAAGAGATTGCCTTCGATACCGAAACCGATTCAATCAATTCGCTTGAAGCTAACTTAGTTGGGATATCCCTGTCAGATAAGGCAGGGGAGGCATATTACATTCCGGTCGGTCACACCGAACAATCCGAAAAAAATCTGACGTTGTCTGACGTAATCAAAATTCTCAAGCCTTTACTATCAGATAAAAAAACTCAGAAGATAGCGCACAACTTTAAGTATGACATACAAGTAATGACCCGACACGGCATTACGGTGTCACCCGTATCGTTCGATTCCATGATGGCTTCATATATAATAAATCCCTCGGCGAGGGGACATAATCTGGACAGCCTTGCGTTTGAGCATTTCAATTTCCGCATGACTCCGATTACGGATTTAATTGGCAGCGGAAAAAAACAGAAATCCTTCGCAACAGTTGATCCTCAAACAGCGGCACAATATTCGGGTGAAGACGCCGACTATACTTTTCGCTTGCGCGGTATTTTCGCTCCGAAAATAGATGAATTGAAGCTCCATCACCTGTATTATGATATAGAACTTCCTCTTATCTCTGTATTGTCTCGCATGGAAATGACCGGAATAAAAATCGATCTGGATTTTCTACAATCTCTTTCGAGCGAAATGCAGGAGGAAATTGACAAAATCGCGGGTGCCATTTTTGAAATGGCCGGTTATGAGTTTAACCTGAATTCCACTCAGCAATTGTCCCGCCTTTTATTCGACGAATTAAAACTCCCGGCCCGTAGAAAAACGGCCAAGAAAACCGGCTATTCTACCGATGTCCGAGTTCTTGAAGAGCTTTCGGAATTACATCCGCTTCCCAAAGCGGTTCTTGAATATCGGCAGTACAATAAACTGAAATCGACCTACGTTGACGCCATCCCGGAGCTTGCCAACCCGGAAACGGGAAGAGTTCATACTTCGTTCAATCAGGCAGTAACTGCGACCGGCCGATTATCATCTTCCGATCCAAACCTGCAGAATATACCAATCCGTACTGAAACCGGTCGTGAAATTAGAAAAGCCTTTATTCCGAACGATAAAAATTCATCATTATTGGCAGCTGACTATTCGCAGGTCGAACTCCGTATTTTGGCCCATTATTCGGACGACAAGGGACTAATAAATGCCTTTAAAAATGGTGAAGATATTCATACCCGAACGGCCGCGGAAGTTTATGGTATCCCCATTGAGCAGGTTAATAGCGAGCAGAGGCGGGCCGCCAAAACGGCCAATTTTGCTGTCGTTTACGGAGTTTCTGCCTATGGCCTTTCCCAGCAGACCGAGCTAAATCTTACCGAATCCAAAGATTTTATTGATACTTATTTTGAGCGCTATCCTGGCATTAAAACTTATATGAATAAGACCCTCGACTTCGCGCGGGAAAATGGATATGTAACAACCTTGCTTGGCCGCCGCAGGTATTTGCCGGATATCAATAACAAGAATTTTCAAATCCGTCAATTCGCTGAGCGCACGGCCATTAATACTCCGATACAGGGTACCGCCGCTGATATTATCAAACTGGCGATGATAAAAATCGACATAGCTATAAAATCAATGAAATCTAAAATGGTTTTGCAGGTTCACGACGAACTGGTTTTTGACGCGCCTAATAATGAACTCGAAGAATTGAAAATGATTGTCCAAAAATATATGAGCGGAGCCTTAAAACTAAAAGTCCCCCTTGAGATCGATATCGGAGTTGGCCCCAACTGGCTGGAGGCGAAATAAATGATTATTGGGGTCACCGGATTATTCGGCTCGGGGAAATCCGAAGTCGCTCGGGTTTTCGCAGGGGAAGGGGCGATATTACTCGATGCCGATAAAATCGCCAAAGAAGTGGTCGAAAATAATCAAAGCGTCCTCTATCAACTGGTGCTGGAATTCGGTTCGGAAATATTGAATAAGAACAATCAATTGAACCGGCGAAAACTTGGGCTACTAATATTCCCATCACCCGAAAAAACCAAAGTGTTAAATTTCATAGTGCACCCCCACGTCATAAACGAACTCGATCAAGGAATAATTAAAGCCAAAAAAAATAAAAAGCATGTTGTTATCGATGCCGCCTTACTTATTAGTTCAGGATATTATAAAAAAATGGATAAAACTGTGCTGGTGGACTCAAGAACCAGCCTAAGAAAAAAGAGATTATTAAAGAGGGATTATTCAGAATTTGAATTCAAACAACGCTCTAAATCTCAACTATCGATTTCCCATCTAAAGTCGGCTTCAGATTTTATAATTACCAATAATAATGGACTCGATTCGCTCCGGAAAAAATCTCGTGATTTTTTTCACGACCTGACCGAAAAGGGTTGACTTCTAACGCCGTTTTTATCAGATTGGCCCGAAAGAATATAGCTTATCTTCAGGAGGTAAAATGAGTACGCCCAATACAAAACGAATTGGTATAGATTCTGAAATGACTATAGAGCAATTGAAAGAACGCGCCAATTACATGCGCGGATTAAATTTAATATCGCTTTGTTGCGCCGGTTCAGGTCATTCCGGCGGCACCCTTTCCATGATGGATATTCTGGCAACATTGTATTTAAAAGTCCTCAAACACGATCCGCAAAATCCATTCTGGGAAGACCGTGATCGAGTAATTTGGTCGGCTGGCCATAAAGCTCCCTCACTCTACGTTTCCCTGGCCATGTCGGGATATTTTCAGGAAGAACAACTGGCCAAATTGAGAGCTCTGGGCTCGCCTTTCCAGGGACATCCGCATTGGAAAGATTTGCCGGGAGTCGAGATTTCTTCAGGCAGTCTGGGGCAGGGTTTCTCCGTCGCTGTTGGCGTCGCATTGGCCGCCAAACTGGATAAAAAAGATTATCGCGTCTTTGTTATCTCATCCGATGGCGAGCAACAGGAAGGTTCCATGTGGGAAGCGGCAATGGCGGCTTCCAATTTCAAACTGAATAATCTGATTATGATTTTGGATCGTAATCAACTTCAGATTGACGGTTTCACCGAAGATGTTATGGCTTTGGAACCGCTGGCCGATAAATACCGCTCCTTTGGCTGGAATGTGATTGAAGTAGACGGCCACTCCATAGAAGAAATCCTACCCGCTTTGGAAAAGGCTTACAATAATACCGGCAACAAATCGACTTTGATTTTGGCCAACACAATCAAGGGTAAGGGCGTCAGCTTTATGGAAAATGTAGTCGGATGGCATGGTAAATCGCCTAACCGCGAAGAGCTCGACAAAGCTCTCGAAGAACTGGGATTGACGGAAACCTTCGATAAAGAAAAGTTCTTCAAAATCGCTAATGATTATCAAAAGGAAGTAGAAATCCGTTTGTCGGCGCAATTGCCAAAGTTTTCCAAAGATTACTGGTGGAATAACAATGATAACATGAAAGTGGATATGGACCCAACCCGTAAGGGAATGGGACGGGCTTTGTCCGAATATGGCGATGATGAACGAGTTGTTTGCATCGGCGCCGATATTTCAGGTTCGATAACTATCTCAGAATTTTTTGCCAAACATCCCGAACGCGCCAATCGCTGGTTCTCAGTTGGCGTCGCCGAGCAGGGCGCGACGACTATCGCGGTCGGTTTGGCTAAGGAAGGCAAAATCCCTGTCTTTGGAACCTATGGAGTATTCTCATCGGCGAGAAATCTGGATCAGGTTCGCGTATCAGTCTGTTACGGTGATTTCAACGTCCTTATCGTCGGTGCTCACGGCGGCGTGTCGGTCGGTCCGGATGGCGCCACGCACCAGGAACTTGAAGCCCTGTTCCAAATGTGCGGTTTGCCGAATATGCATGTAGGGGTACCTTGTGATTCGGTGGAGACCAAACGAATGACCAAAGCTATGCTATTTGATATCGTTGGGCCCAAGTATATACGTTTTGCTCGTGAAGCCACTCCGATTATTAGCACCGAAAAAACTCCGTTTGAGTTTGGCAAGGCCAATATTTATCGTTTCCGCGGCGAGCAGGATCGCTTCATTGACGCCTTCGATATTTACCTGGCAGAAGATTATAAAAATGAAAATGAAGATATTGCTTTGATTGCCTGCGGACCGGAATCGGCTGAAGCCTGCCGGGCAGCGTGGATTCTCAAAAACGATTTTAACATTGAAGCGCGCGTCGTCAATATGCACACCGTTAAGCCTCTCGACGGTTCCGCCATTATCAGAGCCGCGGAGGAAACCGGTGCGATCTTAACCTGCGAAGAGCATCAACGAGGAGGTATGGGCAACTGGATCGCCTCGACCGTCCTTTGCGATTCAAAGTCGGCCGATAAAAAAGTATTGTTCGATATGCTGGGCGTAACCGATCGCTTTGGCGAATCAGGCAAATCATGGCAGTTGATAAAAGAATTTGGTTTATCCGCCGAGCATATCGCTGAAAAAGCAAAATATTTAGTAGATCATAAATAATCATATAGGGGTGAATATGGATTTAGCAAAAAGAATGTCCCGCCTTGGTACGGAATCGGCTTTTGAAGTCCTTGCCCGAGCCCAAAAGCTGGAAAAAGAAACAGGCATCGAATATGTCCATTTGCAAATCGGCGAGCCGGATTTCGCAACGCCGTCGAATATTTCTGATGCCGCGATAAAGGCTATTAATGATAAATTTACGCATTATACGCCGTCGGCCGGAATGCTTGATGTCCGCGAAGCCATTTGCGAGAATTATAATAAAATGAACGGCGTCCGTTACACTCCGGATCAAATAGTCGTGACTCCCGGAAGTAAACCTATTATGTTCGCACTCATCATGATGCTCGGTGAGCCCGGAGTGGAAATAATATATCCGGATCCCGGATACCCGATTTATAAATCGGTCATAGATTTTTCCGGAGCGACCGCGGTGCCGATTCCTCTGCGAGAAAAAAACGAATTCCGTCTTGACGTCGATGAGTTAGCCTCACTGGTTACTTCAAAGACCAAGCTCCTGATAATTAACTCTCCCCAGAATCCAACCGGAGGAGTTCTTACCAGGGAAGACCTTGAAAAAATATACAAACTCGCCTGCGACGAAGATTTTTATGTCATGAACGATGAAGTGTATTCAAGAATTATATATGGCATGAAATTTGAAACTATTTCGCAGTTTGATGAAAAGAAAGAAAGAGTCATCGTTTCTGACGGCCTCTCCAAAGTTTATGCTATGTGCGGCTGGAGATTAGGCTGGGGCATGATGCCTCTCGAACTGGCGCCTAAGGTTGCGAGAATCCAAACCAATATAACTTCGTGCGCGACCTCGTTTGTTCAGAAGGCGGCAATTGAAGCCTTACTGGGTGATCAGGCAGGAGCCAATGAAATGGTCGCCGAATTTGAACGGCGGCGCGATTTCTTCGTTGACGGCTTGAATGACATCGAAGGATTTTCCTGTCTCAAGCCTCATGGCGCTTTTTATGTCTGGCCTAACATTAAAAAAACCGGCTGGAAATCAGCCGATTTGGCCGAATATCTCATCACCCAATTGGGCATTGCCGGACTATCCGGTACTGCTTTTGGGGACGAAGGAGAGGGGTATCTGCGCTTTTCGTATGCCAATTCAATTGACAATATTGAGAAAGCCGTTAATCGACTCAAAGAAGCGATTCCCAAAATAATCAAATAGATCCCTGATAGGTTTAAGTAAAAAACCGGAATGAAAATCATCCCGGTTTTTTTATGCGAAATGGGAATATAAATTTTTGGTTGCCTTACGCGTATAATCTTAATATCGATACATTATGTTGCACGGAATCGTCACAGCCCCGGTTATTGATCTAAGAGCCGCACCCGAATTCAAATCGGAGCGTCTCAGTCAGGCTCTGTTTGGAACGCCGATTGAAATTATCGAACCGGGCAAGGAATATTCCCGTATCCGATTAATTGAAGGATATCGAGGCTGGAGCAAAAACAGCCATATTATGCAAATAAACTATGAGTACTGGAAAAAATATCTTGAAGCGCCCAAATATGTCGTTAAAAGTAATTGCGTAATTATCAAAAATAAATCAAAAAAGCGGATAATTCCTCACCGCCTCTATTTCGGCACCCGGCTAATCTTATCAGAGGTCAAATGCAGAACCTACTTTACGATTCCATCCTGGGATAAAATTCGAATTGAGAAAAAATTCTTGAAAAAAATCCCGAGAAAAATATCTAAGGGGATTACCGGCGAGACACTGGTTAAAACCGCGGAAAGATTTTTGGGAGCTCCTTATCTTTGGGGAGGAATAACTCCTGCCGGATTTGATTGCAGCGGGCTGGTTCAGTCAGTATGCCGGTTCCATAGCTTAGAAGTGCCCCGCGACAGTAAGGACCAGAGAGACGTCGGGTTCGCCATTGAACGCCATGAACTAAAGCCCGGGGATTTACTGTTTTTCGAGGGTCATGTTGCCATTTCCCGGGGCGGACTTGATATTATTCATGCCAATCTGAGGCGAGGCATGGTTTCTTATGATTTGCTTGATCCTCAATCACCGATTTATCGAAAAGACCTTGACGATGGATTCCTTTTCGCCCGGCGGCTATCGTTATGAAATGCGAAGTTCTGCCAATCGAATTAAAACTCAAAAATGATTTCATCGTCGCCGGGGGAAAGGCCTCGATTAAAAATAATTTCATTGTGATATTAGATAATATCGGGTTGGGCGAAGCGGCCGGGTCAGTTCATTACGGCGTTGATGACAGGAAAATACTAGAGGAGTTATCCTCAATCGCCGACGAAATCAATTGTCTCCAAACTAATTTGGATGAGTATATTGAGACAATAGATGACAAATATAGCGCGCCGACGTTATGCGCCATTTCAACCGCCTGGCATGATTTACAGTGCAAAAATAATCGGCAGAATATTTCTGAATATTTCTCATTACCGGAGCCGCAAAAAAAACCAACATCATTGACCGTTTCAGTAGGCGATTTGGATCAATTGAAACGGGTTATCTCATCGAATGCTCAATTCGTAAAGTTGAAAATGAATAACGATTTAAATGCGGCTGACAATATTATCGCGTTGATCAATCAAAGCGAAGGAACGAGATTTCGCATCGACGCCAATGGAAGCTGGGATATTTCCATGGTGGAGTTTTTTATAAACAATGTGAGAACGGATAAAATCGAATTGATTGAACAACCTTTCGATTATGAAAAATTGGATTTGTGGACTCAATTGAGAAGTGAAACTGATATTCCTATTTTCATGGATGAATCGATCAATTCTCCCACAGACATCAAAAGAGTCGCCGAATTTGTCGATGGAGTTAATATAAAGATTCAAAAAACCGGAAGACTGGAAACAGCCATAGAAATGATTAAAATCGCCAAACAGAATAATCTAAAAACTATGATAGGCTGCATGATTGAATCATCCATTGGTATCGCGGCTGCCTATTCATTGTCGGGCATGGCTGATTTTATTGATCTCGATGGTGCGCTTTTAATTGAAAATGACCCCTTTGACGGCTTATCTTACAATAATCAATATTTGAATATTAACGGAAAATACGGACATGGCATTACGCTGGCTAAATAAAATATCTGCCTTAATTTTAATTCTGAATTGTTTTGCCGCAATTAGTTCGGCCGATTCACTCGATCTGAATATTGTTTACCCCAAAGAAAACCAAAATCTACCGCCAATAGATTCATGCTTCATCTTTGGCTCGGTATCTCCCGATGCGTCGCTGTCAATTAATCGCTTTGAAATAGGAGTCCACAAAGACGGAGGATGGCTGGCTTTTCTGCCGGTTAACCCCGGAGAATTTTCTTTTAACATCCGCGCCGAGAAAAACGGAATTATTGAAGAAAAAACAATTATTGTTAAACTGCCGGATTTGCCTAAATATACTTACGATAGTCTGCACATGCAGCCGGGGTCAATGAGTCCCTCGCGAGAAACATGGGTCAAAACCGGTGATAAGATTTCATTAGCGTTTAAGTCACTGCCTTTCTGCAATGCCTTTTGCGTCGTGGAGCCGTTTTGTGATACCGTTCCGATGACTGAAGCGCTGCCAAAGAATTACTATATTGGAGAAAATGTATTTGGCGGCGGTGAAAATAGAAATGTACTAACCCCGGAATCGCTTCTGGTCAGGGGAGAGTATATTGGACAGTACACTTTGCCTAAATCTTCCGCCGATAGTTTGTTATTTATCTATCATGTATATCCTCCCTCAGAGGAGCAACTGGAATGGATAAATAATTATCGAGCAATTCTTGGGCGTCAGTTGTTGGCCGTAGATAAAATTCTCAATCTTCCAAAAATCATCCGTGATACAACGATCGAAGCAGCGAAAATTATTCACGATGATCTCGAACCGACGATTGAATTGGTTGATAGTATCAGTATTATTCGCACCGGCCCCGGTAAAGGTTACCTGTGTATTCATCAACCGGCCGGTATCAGGGCCAAATTAATCGGTAAAGATGGCCGCTGGCTCAAAATCAGACTCTCCGATTATCAGCATGGCTGGATTATCGATACCGCTGCGGTCCTTCTGCCAGCGACAGAAAAAGTCCCTCATTCCTATATCAGGAAAATTCGGACGATAAATCATGATGATAAAGTATCGGTCATCATATCGACTTCAGGAAAACATCCCTTCAGGGTTGAAGAAAACATCAAGGAAAAATCAATCATGGTCTATCTCTACGGAGCCGATTCCGATACCGACTGGATACGATACGATAACGCCGATTTTCTTATCGATCAAATTACCTGGTTTCAGCCCGTACCGGGAATTTACGCCGTAAAAATATTTTTAACTTCCAATCGTATATGGGGCTATGACGGATATTATGTCGGCAATGAATTTCATTTCGATATCAAGAAATTCCCCCGCGACAAAGTTCGAATATCGCAGTTTCGTTTTGTAATTGATCCGGGGCATTCGGAAGACAAAGGCGCCGTCGGCCCAACCGGCCTGACCGAAAAAGACGCCAATCTGTTTATTGCCCGGCAGCTAAAAAAACAACTCGAACGGGAGGGCGCTGAAGTTATCCTCACTCGCGATGATGATTCCCATCTGCCTCTTTATGACCGGCCCAAAATCGCAAAACGAGAAAACACCGATATATTCATATCCATTCACAACAACGCCCTGCCGCCCGGAACCAATCCGTTTGTCAATAACGGCACTTCTACCTTTTATTATCATCCGCATTCGGCGCCCCTGGCGCATGCCGTTCATCAATCATTATCGCGCCATCTGGATCTTAACGATTTTGGATGGTATTACGGAAATTTTGCCGTCATCCGCCCGACCCAGTACCCGGCAATATTAGTCGAATGCGCCTATATGATGATTCCCGAGCAGGAAGCGGCGTTGCGAACCAAAAAGTTCCAGAAGAAAATCGCCCGGGCAATCGTTGCAGGCGTCAAAGATTTCCTCCGCGGCCACGCCCAAACCGAATGGGATATCAAACAGGATATTTCATACGGCCGATAACAAAATAAAACCGACGGAATATTATTTCCGCCGGTTAGAAATTACTCATCACATTCTAAATCGTCACAATCCGGCCAGCAAGTGTGTGGATAAATGAAAATACAATATATTCCACGCACAGCATCCCCAATATTGTCATGACAATCTCCATTGATATCAGCCGCGCGAGGACATTCAGAGTCAGGCCCACCCTTAAAAACATGGTTAATAATGTAGATTACGTCGCCTACGTTATATGCACCATCGGAATTGGCATCTCCGGGAATATCACAACAGGAGTCATTGAATAAATCCAGTCCCGCCGCCCAAGCATAGGCCTTATCAGCTTCGGCCAAGAAATCAATCGCCCCATTACGACTGGTGATCAAGGCAGTTAATATTTCTACCGGCTCATTTTCATCAAGATCGAATTCACTGAAAGTCGCCAGCATTGTCAGATCAGTATAAATTGAATCTTCGGAACCGGAAGTAGCGGTCCAAGGCACAAATCCTTCCATCGTTATCATCAAATCGAGAGTCGGACCAGCGGGAAGAGGAGCATCATCACCATACGGCCCGGATTTGGATATCCATGTAGCATTATCGAGCATTATTGCATTTTTAGGGAACGATACGCTCTCAGTGGGAAAAAACCGAACTCCCGCAAAGCGATCATCAGACTGCTGCTCAATTCCGCACTCTGCCAAAGCCTCAGCCTCACCGTTATCATCAGCCTCTTCACCCTGCAAATACAATAATTGACGTTCTTCATCGGCAAAAGAGATATTGTCATTGCCGGAATCAGAAGGCACATTCCAATCCCATACATATCCAATGAAAACATTATTCTTATTGCCTGAGGCACTTGTAACAAATAGTTTTTGAATCACAAATTCACACGCAGTATCGCCTTTGGGTATATAATATTCAACTGTTAAGTTAATAGAAGAATCAAAAGTAGTGAAATCGCCTGTCGCTCTTATGTAATCCGGATCACTTGTTTCATCGATTTCCAAATCACTCAATGCTCGAAATCCGCGAGATCCAAATTCGCTATCGGAAAGAAAATCAGTACACAGTTTAATCTCACCACCGTCATCCCATGCTATCACCGGCGAGCCATCATACAAATACATCCGGGCGTCAGCATTACCAAACGTATCGCAATCTTCGATATAATCCAAAGAATAATCGGGTGTCATGGCGCCCAATCGACCAGTATTCGATATCCTAATCTGCTTGCACGTCGTTGCCAGATCAGCATATTGCGGCAAATAAAACTCAGAAGCAATAGTTAAACAGACCGGTATTTGCCTCGGACTACTTGTCCCCTCATGGTTGATACTTATCATCGCCTCAATCGTAACCGGATCGCCTACATCGGTCGGAGCGGTGAAAATAAACTCGATATCGAGAGTATCCAAACCTCCGGCCAAAATCGTCCCTGACGATGGATTGGCGGTAATCCATCCGTCGCCATGATCATAATTAACCGAGATATTGAAATTATTATCCTGCGAACCGGGATTGACAGCTCTCACGGTATCATAAGTAACATCACCCGGCTGAGCAACCAACATCTCGCCCGAATAGCACAATCCAATACCATCCCCGGCATCATCTACATATTCTATCTGAGCGAAGGAATTAATTGTAAAACAAAAAATGAGGATGGGGATATACGGCATTATTCTCTTTAATCCTTGCACTATGTTTACCTCCCTAAAGCCGCTCAGCGACAATCATCTTGATGATGTGGTGAGCATTCGCTATTATTGCACCAGGGCACAGGCCCGCCCTTGAAAACGTGATTTATAATATACACGGCGTCTCCAACATTGACGCTACAATCACCGTTAGCATCGCCGTTACCATAAGCGCCACTATGACAGTATATTTCAGGTCCTGGGCCACCCTTGAAAACAAAATTAATCAGGTAAACAGCATCACCAACATTGCTTTGCCCGTCTAAATTCGGGTCACCGGGGCTGTCGCAATATGGGCGAGGCGGGGGAGGCCATGGACTTGCCCAATCAAGCGCCTTGTCAACCTCGGCCAAAAAATCGGTCTCACCGGTGCGGCCGGTTATCATCGCAAATGCAATCTCAATCGGTTCAGTCTCGGTAAGATCGAACTCTCCAAAAGTAGCCAGCATAGTCAGATCAACATAGACAGAATCTTCTGAACCCGTTGCCGATTCCCATGGGACAAATCCTTCAGTCGTCAGCATCAAATCATATATCGGTCCGTCAGGAAGCGGCGCATCATTACCATACGGCCCGGATTTGGAAACCCAGGTGGCATTATCTAGCGTCATTGCGTTCTTGGGCGTTGTAACATCCAATGTTGGAAAAAAGCGAACACCGGCATAGCGATCGTCGGATTGCCAACAAACACCGCATTCAGCAATTTGATCGTCTTCACCGTCATCATCCGCCTCTTCACCCTGCATATACAGCAATTGACGAGCTTCATCGGCTAAAGAATTATTATCGGAACCAGTGTCACTGGGCACGTTCCAGTCCCAAGCATAACCGATTAATACGTTATTCTTAGTTCCCGATGCGCTTGTGATATATAATTTTTGGACTATAAATTCGCACGCTGTATCACCTTGAGGTATATAATATTCGACCGTGAAATTTATCGACGAATCAAAAGTCGTGAAATCTCCGGTAGCCTTGATATAATCAGGATCACTTGTATCATCCACACTCAGATTACTCATTGCCCGAAATCCACGAGATCCAAATTCGCTATCGGAAAGAAAATCAGTACATACTTTAATCCCCTCACCGTCATCCCAGGCTATCACCGGCGAACCATCATACAAATACGTACGCGCATCGGCGTTTCCAAACGTATCGCAGTCTTCGATATAATCCATTGAATAATCAGGCGTCTTACCCGACAAACGACCGGTATTGAATACCCTGATCTGCTTGCATGTCGTCGCCAGATCGGCATGTTGAGGAAAGTAAAACTCCGACGCAACTGTAAAACAAACCGGTATCTGCCTCGGACTACTTGTCCCCTCATGGTTGATACTTATCATCGCCTCAATCGTAACCGGATCACCCACATCGGTCGGAGCGGTGAAAATAAACTCGATATCGAGAGTATCCATACCTCCGGCCAATATCATTCCCGACGATGGATTGGCGGTAATCCATCCGTCGCCCTGCTCGTAATACATCGAGATATTGAAATTATTATCCAGCATACCGGGATTGAAAGCTCTCACGGTATCATAAACAGATTCGCCCGGCGCGGCAGTCAGCATCTCATCCGAATAACACAATCCGATACCATCCCCGGCATCATCTTCGTAATCGGTTAAATGTTTAACATATAAACATATCGGAAATTCGCGAGGTGAATTTTTGCCCAAATGTGTAATGGATATATCCGCCTCCAAAGTCATGCCTTCTTGAGTTCCCGGCGGAACCGTTATGCCAAACTCGACCGGATATGCCTCACCGCCCGCTGGAATTGAACTGGTTGTAACGGATGGCGTAATCCAGTCGGAGCCATTGACATAATCAATAAAAATCGAAAATCCATTATCGAACTGCCCGGAATTAAACATATTGACGATTATAGTAGTATCTGTATTCGGAAAAAGACTAATAATAGTCTCTTCCGAACAAAAGCCTTCACCGGCATCATCGGCATATTCTATCTGAGCGAGGGCAGTTATATTAAAAAAAATAAAAATTGTGGGAATAAAAACGAATAGCTGCCTTAGCCTCCCTGTCATAATAATTTCCTCCTGTAAATTGCCCATTTTCCCGGCGGTAATTGCGCTGTGAGGTGGGAGACATTCCCCGTTGCTCGCATAAGTAATATAAGAATGTTTAATTTTTATAAAAGCACTTTTTTGAGGAAAATAATACCCCCGTCAGGAATCGAACCTGAACTTACAGCTCCGGAGGCTGTCGCGCTATCCGTTACGCCACGGGGGCAGTTGGATACATTTACTTTTGGAATCGATAAACTAAGTCGAAAAATCCGCCTTGTCAACTCTTTTGAATATCGCGATGCCAATCGACAAATTAAAAGATTGACAAATGATGCTCAAAACTTATTTTCTCCTATTGCATAAATAATAACGAGAGGCAATTACTATGCGCTGGAGTAAAACATACATACCGACTCTTCGGGAAGTTCCCGCCGAGGCCGAATTAATTTCTCATCAATATCTTCTCAGGGCCGGATATATGCGCCGACTGGCCGCAGGGGTGTATAATTATCTTCCTCTGATGCAAAGAGTTCTGAACAATATCTCAACCATTGTGCGAGAAGAGATGGACGCCTCGGGGGCTATTGAAATTCTCATGCCTGTTTTGCATCCGGCAGAATTATGGCAAAAATCCGGTCGCTGGGACACCATCGGTAAAGAATTGGTCCGTCTCAAAGATCGCCATGACCATGATATGGTCCTCGGGCCGACTCATGAAGAGGTTATAACCAATCTTGTCTCCGGAGAATTAAAAAGCTATCGCCAGATGCCTCTCAATATGTATCAGATTCAAACCAAGTTTCGAGACGAAATCCGTCCCCGTTTCGGATTGATGCGCGGGCGCGAATTTATAATGAAAGACGCTTATACTTTTGACGTTGATTTGGAAGCACACAAAATCGCTTATCAAAAAATGGTTGACGCCTATTTTAAAGTCTTTGAGCGTTGCGGTGTTGCCGCCAAAAAGGTTGAATCAGATACCGGAGCCATGGGCGGAACCGGAGCTCACGAATTTATGGTCCTGGTCGAAACCGACGGCGGAGAAGAGATTATTCTATCCTGCGATTCCTGCGATTATGCTGCCAATATCGAAAAAGCTACTTTTAGAGAATTAAACCCACCCGAGCAGGATAACGAACAAAAACCAATCGAAGAAGTTGACACTCCAAACGCCGCTACTATCGAAGAGATTACCGCGTTTCTCAAATTGCCTGCTCACCGTTTTGCCAAAACCTTATTATATCTGGCCGATGGAAAACCGGTGGCGGCGATGATTCGGGGCGACCGGCAAATCAATGAACTTAAATTAAATAACTACTTCGGCTGTCTGAAACTCGAAATGGCCGGTCCGGAAACGGTCGAAGAAATTACAAAAGCGCCGGTAGGTTTCGCCGGCCCGATAAGTCTCACAATTCCCATTATAGCCGATCCTGAAGTCGAGGCGATGACTAATTTCGTAACCGGGGCCAACAAAAAGGACACGCATATTCTGAACGTCAATTCGGACCGGGATTTCAAAGCCGCGGCGATAGTTGACCTTATCAATGCCGAAACTGGGGAAGGGTGCCCCCGCTGCAATAAAGGGCGGCTTGAGAAATATCGAGGAATTGAAGTCGGCAACACATTTTCGCTCGGAACCAAATATTCCGATAGCCTGGGAGGCAAATACCTCGATACCGGAGGTAACGAGAAGCCTTATTTTATGGGTTCTTACGGAATTGGAATTACTCGAACGGCGCAGGCAGCGATTGAAAAATACCATGACGATAAAGGGATAATCTGGCCCAAAGCGATTGCGCCATATCAAGTGATAATTTGCCCGCTTAATATGACAAATCAAGAACAGATCGAAATAGCCGAAAGAATCTATTCCCAGCTAATCGAAGCAGGTTATGAGGTTATTTTAGATGATCGGGCCGAACGGGCCGGCGTCAAGTTCAATGACGCGGATTTAATAGGTATTCCGCTCCGAATAGCATTGGGAAACAAATCCCTGGCTAAGGGCAAAGTCGAGCTAAAACTTAGAAATGAAACCGATGTGGAACTGGTCCAAATAGGCGAAATAGTTCAAAAAACTGCCGAATTTTTGGATCGCGCAATTTAACATTTTTTTATTGCTTTCCCTGTCTAATTTATTATACTGTTAAGCTTTAGTGTATTCTGGGAGTTTTCTGGAGTCAACCGGAGAAAGCCCGGTTTTGTTATGCGCCAAAAGCCGACTCAATTATTTGAGTTTAACAGAATGGTGTCGGTAGTAGGCGATGAGGTATTAAGTTGATTAGTGATCTAAAAACAGATATCGAGAATTTGGCGGAACCTCTGTTAGCCTCGGAAGGTTTTGAATTAGTGGAAATCAAACTCTCCCGGTACAAGAGCAATTTCCGTCTGCAGATATTTGTCGATTCCGATAACGGCGTGACGCTTGACAAATGCGTTGAATTGTCGAAAATTATCGGTGCCGCTGTGGATGTCGAAGATATTTTGGATTCCAAATATATCCTTGAGGTTTCTTCGCCGGGACTGGATCGACATCTTCACACTCAGCGTGATTTTGAAAGAAAAATCGGCAAGAACATAAAAGTGGAATACACCGAAGGCGGCAAGAAGAAAAGAATTCGCGGTTCGCTGACTGATGTGGATACGACGACAATTCTAATTAACGGTGAAGACGGCGAATTTAAAATAGCCCTGTCTGATATTCGGCAGGGTAAGGTAGTAATTTAGTGGAGTAATTCTGATGGGATTTGATACACTGGAAGCAATGACGCTTATCGCGCGAGATAAGAACATCGATATGGATTTGGTGATTGAGACGGTCGAGGCCGGGTTACTCGCTGCGGCGCGAAAAAAATATGGATTTATCGATAATCTCTCCTTCAATTTCGACCATAAGGAGGGAGAGCTGACTATGATTTCTTTGCGAATCGTTGTAGAGAAAGTTAAAGATCCTTATACCGAAATTTCTATTGAGGAAGCTCGCGAATTGGATACGGATGCCGAACTGGATGATTTCATGGAAATCTATATTGATCCGGTTGAGGAATTTGGAAGAAACGCGATTGCTTCGGCCAAACAAATCCTGATTCAGAGAATCCGGGAAGCGGAACGCGATCGCATTTACGACGAATATATCAACCGCGTGGGACAGCTTATCTCGGGAACGGTGCAGCAAATCGATAAAGGAAATGTCATCGTAAATCTTGGTCGGGCCGAATCTATTCTACCGGTCCGTGAACAGATCTCTCGAGAAAAATACCGCCAGGGCGACCGCATCCGCGCCATCATCCTTGATGTGCAAAAATCGATGAAGGGACCGCAAATCATTTTATCGCGCGTCAGCACCGATTTCATCTTACGTTTATTTGAGTTAGAGGTGCCGGAAATATATGAAAAAATTATTGAAATCCGCTCCATCGCTCGTGAGCCGGGTGACCGCACGAAACTGGCGGTTTATTCGGGTGATGAACGGATTGATCCCGTCGGAGCATGTGTCGGCATTAAAGGGGTGAGAGTTCAATCCATCGTTCGCGAATTAAACAATGAACGAATAGATATCGTTGCTTACAGTTCTAATTCGGAAGTTTTTGTCTCACGCGCCCTGGCCCCTGCCAAAGTTGTTACTATCGATGTTTATGATGAGGAAGTGGGAATGACCGTCGCGGTAGAAGATGACAAATTGTCGCTCGCTATCGGGAAAAACGGTCAAAACGCTCGCCTCGCCTCACGTCTGACAGGCTGGAAAATCAATATCATGTCAGAAACCGATTATAATGAGATGAAACACGAGGAAGCAGAATTGATGGTTCCGATTGGGCGATTGAGTGGCGTCGGTGACGTCCTCGAAGAACGATTGGTTGACGCGGATATCAATACCGTCAAAGATTTGGCTGATAGTGAACTCGAAGATATTGTCAAAATAGAGGGTATCGGAGAAAAAACGGCGAAGAGATTAATTGAACGCGCAATTGAATTTATGACCGAACATGAAGAACTAATTAGAGCACAAAAGGTCGAAACTCAGGCGCAGGAAAAACTTGACGCAGATTCATCCTCAAAAATTACTGAACTTGAATTTGTGGATGATGCCGAAGATGAAGAAGACGAAAATGACGATAATGACAATGAATCTGAGACACCGGAAAAAGATGAATAAGAGATTGTTCAGGGAAGAAAATAAAGTTATTTGAGGGCGGTTTATAACCGGAGGATTACCTTGGCTGACAATAAGTCCAGAAAACGAATTTACGATATCGCTAAGGAATATAAAATTTCGAGTGATGCCTTGCTAAAAGTTCTACGCGGGCTTGGATTTACTATCAAATCTCACATGTCGATTGCGTCGAGTGATATGCTCGAAGCTATTGACAATAAGTTCAAACGCGAAATAGCGGAAGTCAAAAAAGATGATGAAGCCCGCAAGCAAAAGCTACAGGAATTGAAATCCAAAAAGCGCCGAGAAGAAGCCAAGAAACTCGCCCTTAGAAAAAAAGCTGCTGCTCAGGCCAAAAAGAAAAAATCACTGGCGGAAAGGAAAGCAAGAAAATTGGCCGCCAGAGAACTTGAGAAATCCCAAAAGACCGCGGAATTGGAGGATCAGAAGCCCAAAAAAATGGCCGCGAAAAAGGCAAAAGATGAAGAAATCGCTGAAGCCAAAGCCAGAAAGCCCAAAAAGGCCGTCTCAAAGAGAGTTGTAGCCGAGCAAAAACCAAGAAGATTTGCCAAAAAGGTTCTGGAAAAACCAAAGACTGGACCAGCCAAGGCCGCTGAGCCCGCTAAGGCTGAAAAGCCAAAAGCCAAAAAAGAAAAAACGGAAATATCTCGTCAGACGATTACTTCAACGCCCGGTGCCGCCAAGAAATTGCAGAAAAAGCTTGATCAACGAATTGGAGCCGGCCGGCCTCCGAAAAAGCGAAGAAAACGAGATAGATCTAAGAAAAAGAATGAGCATAAAGTCGATACTACTGCCGTTAAATTGTCATTTAAACAGACAATGGCAACCATGGATTCGGGGAAAAAAATCAAGAAGCATAAGAAACGAAGCCAGATTACGGATGATGATTATGGAATTACGGCGATTGAAGTCACTGAATTTATGACTCTCTCGGAATTAGCCAGGGCTTTTGGCAAAAAGCCAGCCGAACTGGTTGCCAAATGCATGGAAATGGGGATGCTCGCATCGATAAACCAACGTCTTGACATGGATACCATCGAAATGCTGGCTATTGAATTCGAGCTTGATGTCAGGCAAATTGAAGAAGTTGTGAACGTTACTATTGAAGAAGAGGAGGAAACTCAACTCGAATCCCGCGCTCCGGTCGTAACCATTATGGGCCATGTCGATCATGGAAAAACTACCCTTCTGGATTATATCAGAGAATCCGATATTGTTTCAGGTGAAGCGGGCAAAATCACTCAACATATCGGTGCCTACAGCGTGCAAACCCGTGGGGGCCGTATTACTTTTCTTGATACTCCCGGCCATGAAGCATTTTCGGCCATGCGTGCCCGCGGCGCTCAAGTCACAGATGTTGTCATTCTTGTCATTTCTTCAACCGAGGCGGTCATGCCCCAAACGGTGGAAGCCATCGACCACGCCAAAGCCGCCAAAGTGCCTATCATGGTGGCGATAAATAAAATGGATTTACCAGACGCTAACCCCGATTCCGTTCGCCAACAATTAACGAATCATAATCTTCTTGATGAATCATGGGGCGGCAAAACCATAATGGTAGAGTTGTCGGCCAAAACCGGTGAAGGCGTAGATAAACTACTGGAAATGATCCTACTACAGGTTGAAATGCTTGAGCTTAAGGCCGACCCAAACATTAAAGCTCAGGGAACTGTAATTGAAGCCCAATTGGAAAAGGGGCGAGGCACTGTCGCCACTGTTCTTATTCAAAAGGGCACATTGGAGGTTGGAAGGCCTTTCGTCTCCGGAAGCTATTTTGGCCGCGTTAGAGCCATGGCTGATGATCGAGGCAATAAGGTTGAAAAAGCAGGGCCATCAACCCCAACAATTATTACCGGAATATCAGGCGTACCTCAAGCGGGTGATTCGTTTATTGTAACATCTTCTGAATCAGAAGCCCGAGACGTAGCTCAAAAGAGACAACAAATTAAACGCGAGTATGAATTACGCCGCGTCGGTACCCCGACTACCCTTGAATCAATTTATGAGAAAATCAAAGATGGTCAGGTTACTGACTTGAAAATAGTAATTAAGGGTGATGTTGCCGGTTCTGTTGAAGCCTTGACTGAAACTCTTACCGGAATTGGCAATGAAGAAGTACGGGTCAATATTATCCGCTCTGGTGTTGGAGCTATTAGTGAATCCGATGTATTGTTAGCGTCTGCTTCTGATGCCATTGTCGTCGGTTTTCATATTACAGCCGATCCTCGTGCTCGTGAAACGGCCAACCGCGAAAAAGTTGATATCCGCACCTATTCAGTTATTTATGAAGTTAAAGAGGATATTACAAAAGCAATTGAGGGATTGCTTAAACCTGAACTGGTTGAGAAATGGAAAGGTACTGCCGAAGTGCGTCAGCCTTTCAAAATTCCAAAAGTTGGCTTAATATGCGGTTCCCACATTCAACAGGGCAAAATGACCCGGGGAGATAAAATACGTGTGAGTCGTGATGGTGTTGTTATTCATGAAGGAACTATTTCTTCTCTCAAGAGGTTTAAAGAAGACGTGAAAGAAGTCGTGGCCGGGCTTGAATGCGGAATTGGAATTGAAAAATTTGAGGATGTCCAGGTGGGCGATCATATCGAAACTTACGAAATGGTCGAAACATCGCGGACATTATAGATGTGATTATTGGTTGTTTGAAAGTAATGCTGAATATTCCTGCGGCCCGCTCGCTTAAAGATAAGCGGCGAGTAATTAAATCCCTGATTACTCGAATACACAATCGGCATAACGCGTCCGTAGCTGAAGTGGGTGAAAATGAGAGGCATCAATCTTGTCTTCTGGGAACCGCCGTGGTATCCAATGATAGCGGTCACGCCAATCAGTGTTTGTCGGCAATCGTTAATATGATTGAACGAGAGAGCGAATCCTATATTGTTGACTATGAAATCGAGTTGCTGTAATGAAATCATTTAAGCGTTCAAGTCGTGTTGCTGATCAAATCCAACGAGATGTCTCGGATATCGTCAGCGCCATGCTTCGTGATAAAGTTGACGCGATGGTAACTATCAGCGCCGTTAATGTTTCTGACGATTTGCGGCATGCTAAAATATATTATACCGTTCTCGGCGGTGAGAAGAAACTGGATGAAATAAAAGACGTCTTCGACCGGTCAACGGGTTATGTCCAGAGAGAACTGGCTCATCGTTTAAGAATCCGACGTATACCCGAAATCTCTTTTAAGTATGATACCTCTCTGATCGAAGGAATTCGATTAACGACAAAGATTGATCAAGTTATTGAAAAAGACATTATAGGCGGTAACAAACAAGAAATTCACGATCCGGAAACGATTAGTCAAATAATTGATACGCTGAATAATTCGGAAAAGGTTCTGATCGTGGGGCATATCAATCCGGACGGGGATTCCATTGGATCACAACTGGGCTTTGCGGGGTATTTAGATCAAAAGAATATTAAATGCCGGATTATCAATGAGGGTACTATTCCATTCAACTATGAGTTTTTGCCCGGGATCGATCAAATTGAGAATATTGAGAACCTTAACGGAGGTGATGATTCATTTGATACGGTTGTGTTTATTGAATGCTCCACTGGTGATCGTTGCGGCAAGGTAGCCTCGCTAATAGATCCTGAAAATCAGAAAATTATAAATATCGATCATCATCGGGATAATAGTTCATTCGGCCATATCAATTTTGTCGATAATGAAGCCTCCGCCGCAGGAGAAATGATTTATGATATTCTTCTTTATGCGTCGGCTGAAATCGATTCCAATATCGCAACCAATTTATATACCGCCATCGTAACCGATACTGGTCAATTTCAGTATAGCTGCACGACCTCCCGCAGTCTGAGAATTGCCGCGGTCTTAATGGATAAAGGCATTGACTATATTGAAATCATAAATGAGTTGTATCACAATTATACACCGGGAGCGATGCGGTTGTTGGGAACTTCTCTTTTGAATCAGGAATATCACCTCGACGGCAAAGTATGCTATATGACGGTCACTGATGATTTGCTCGAGCAAACCGGCTCTGCCAAAAAAGACACCGAGGGATTGATAAATTATTCCATTAGCCTGGCCGGGGTTGTTATCGGAGTGTTATTTCGGGAAATATCAGCAAACGTTACTAAGGCCTCATTTCGTTCGGCCAATGGTATAGATATTATAAAAGTAGCGGCCAAATACGGCGGTGGGGGCCATCGCATTGCCTGTGGTTGCACTCTTGAGACATCCTTGGATGAAGCCAAAAAAATGATTTTAGCCGATATTAAGGAATTGCTAAATGGAACGATTTGACGGCTTGTTGCCTATATATAAAGACTCAGGTCCGACAAGTCATGATGTTATCTATCGACTTCGTAGCATTCTTAATCGCCAGAAGATAGGGCATACCGGTACGCTCGATCCATTAGCCTCGGGATTATTGCCGATTACCCTGGGAAGAGCCACGAAATTGACGCAATTCTTTACGGATTGGGATAAATCTTATCAGGCCGAGATAACACTGGGAGCGAGATCAGATACTTTCGATTCTGAGGGTCATATTTCGGATAATCGGGAAATTCCCGAGCTTTCGAAAGATGATATTAAAGGTTATTTAAGCGCTTTTATCGGGAAGATTATCCAGAAAGTTCCTTCATTTTCCGCGGTCAAAGTTAAAGGCAAAGAACTATACAAATATGCTCGACGGGGCATCAAGGTGGAAACGCCGAATCGCGAGATCGAAATTCATTCAATTGATTTGTTATCTTATGATCGCCACAAATTAACTATAAGAGTGGATTGCGGTAAGGGAACATACATTCGCGTACTGGCCAACGACTTGGGAAATAACATCGGGTGCGGTGCGTATTTGTCGGGATTAAAAAGACTTAGGGCTGGTTCGTTGGAAATCGATTCGGCCCTGACTCTGGAATCGGTATCGGAGTTATACAATAATGGGAAACTGGCAAAACATATCATCCCGATGCGCGATGTAATAGAATTTCCAATTTTGAGCGTTTCTTTGGAGGCGGAAAAATCTATAAAACATGGGGGCGTACCTGAAAGAAAAGAAATACTGAATTGGAATCGGGAATTTTTACCCGGTAATTTAGTCGCGATGGCAAGTCAGAACGGGAATATTCTGGCGATCGGTAAGTCGAAGTGCAGTGCCGCTTCCCTGAAAAGTAATTTAGATAATGATTATTTTTCTTTCGTAAGGGTTTTGATTTGAGTCTTAAGGTCTTTACATCGGCGGATGAATATGCCAAAAAAAGCGGCGGCCCCTGCGTTGCTACACTGGGGACGTTTGATGGTTTCCATAAAGGGCATGCTTCTATCTTCAGTCGATTAATCAAAGTAAGTCAGGATATGAATCTGCCGGCGGTGGTAATTACATTTCATCCTCATCCGCGCGTTTTGGTGACCCCTGATAACCCGCCCCAGCTTTTAACCGTCCCCGATGAGAAAATTGAAATATTAAAAAGCCGTTTAGACGGATCTCTGGTCTTTTTGACTTTTAATGACAAACTTAGACGTATGACGGCGGAGGAATTCGCGAAAAATGTTTTAATAGAAAGATTCGGTATAAAATCACTTGTCGTTGGATATAATCATAGTTTTGGTCGCGACCGCTCCGGAAATATAGATCATTTGAGGGAAATGGGTCGGCGAGAGAATTTTGATGTTAATGTTGTCGGCCCGGTAACTTATAGGGATTTGCCTATATCCTCAAGCCGCATAAGACGAGCGATTCAAAGTGGCGAATGGCGTGACGCGATAGCCATGCTGGGACATCATTACCCGATTTACGGTACCGTAGTTAAGGGACTGGGAAAGGGGAAGCAGTTGGGTTGGCCGACCATGAATATTGACTGGTCTGAAAGGAAGATGCTCCCTCCTCAAGGCGTCTATTCATGTCTGGCCACTTTAGATGAGCATACTTACAAAGGGATGATGTTTATCGGAGTAAATATGCTGAATCCTGAGAAGAGAGTTTCGGTAGAAGCTCATCTATTTGATTTCAATAAGGACGTTTATGGAAAACAGGTTACTTTATATCCTTCGCATTTCCTGAGATCCAGTAGGCGTTTTGAATCGGTCGAAGCCTTATCGCATCAGATTGCCGATGACAAAGAGAAAATCGAAAGATTGTTACATTAAAGAGGAGAGTAGTTGTGCTAACAAGCAATGAAAAAAGGAAAGAAATTATTGAGCAACACAAACTGCATGATACCGATACCGGTTCACCGGAAGTGCAGATTGCGTTACTGACGGAACGAATTAATCATTTGACCGGACATCTGAAAGAACACAAGAAGGATTTTCATTCACAGCGCGGTTTATTGAAAATGGTCGGAAAGCGTCGCCGCCTTCTCGATTATCTTAAAAAAACCGATATTGAAAGCTACCGGGCATTGATTGCGGAACTCGGACTCAGACGTTAAAGGAGAAAATAGTTAATGATACACTCGGTTAAACTGGAAATCGGCGGACGGACGCTGACAATTGAAACCGGCCGGATTGCCAAACAGGCAAATGGGGCGGTAATCATTAAATACGGTGACACGGTAATTCTCACAACGGCGGTTGCCTCAAGGGAACCTATCGATCGCGATTTTCTGCCGTTATCCGTCGAATACAGGGAGCGGTCTTATGCCGCTGGAAAAATCCCAGGTGGATTTTTCAAGAGAGAGGGAAGACCTTCGGAAAAGGAAATATTATCGTGTCGCATCATTGACCGACCGATACGTCCCCTTTTCCCCGAAGGATACCGGAATGAAATTCAAATAATAAATTTGATCTTGTCGCATGACCACGAAAACGATCCCGATGTCCTCGGGCTTATCGGAGCCGCCGCGTCATTGGCCATATCCGATATCGCTTTCGACTCAGTCTTGGCTGGAGTCAGAGTCTCCAAAATTGACGATGAATATAAGATATTTCCAACCATTGCGGAGGTCGAAGAAGCCGATCTCAATATTATTATTGCGGGAACGGCAGATTCCATTTCCATGGTTGAAGGTGGAGCCTTTGAAGCCTCTGAAGACGAAATGGTGGAAGCTTTGAAATTTGGCCATGAGCATATCAAGACGATTGTCGGAAAAATTGAAGAATTAAAAACCGCCTGCGGTAAAGAGAAGAAAACTTTTACTCCCCCGGAGAAAAACGAAGAACTCCTGGCCAAAGTTGAGGAGTTGATTGGCGACCGCACAAAGGAAATCAACCGGATGACCGACAAGGCCGAAAGAGGCGATGCCAAGCATGATCTAAAAAAAGACATCGTCAGCCAACTCGAGGAAAAATATCCTGATGAAACCGGAGCCATAAAAAACCACATCCACGATTTGGATGACGCCGAAATGCGTCGGATGATTGTTGAGGATGGCAAAAGACTCGATAATCGCGGTTTCGATGAAATTCGCCCCATTAATTGTGAGGTTTCGGTTTTGCCGCGTACTCACGGCTCCGCTCTCTTCACTCGCGGGCAAACTCAAGCGTTGGTTGCGGTCACCCTGGGCACCAAGATCGATGAACAGCGCCTAGATGAGTTGGAGGGCGAATCAACCAAGTCCTACATGCTCCATTATAATTTCCCGCCCTTTTCGGTAGGTGAAGTGAGACCCATTCGAGGCGTTGGACGGCGCGAGGTCGGGCATGGCAATTTAGCCGAACGTGCTATCAATCCGGTTATCCCGGTTGGTGACAGGTTCCCTTATACAATCCGAATCGTTTCCGATATTATGGAATCCAACGGCTCCTCGTCGATGGCTTCGGTTTGCGGAGGTTCTCTGGCTCTCATGGATACCGGCGTTCCAATCAAAGCCCCCGTTGCCGGAATCGCTATGGGACTCATCAAGGAAGATGACAAGATAATCGTCTTGACCGATATCCTTGGTGATGAGGATCACTTCGGAGATATGGATTTCAAAGTTACCGGTACCGCTGACGGCGTAACCGCCCTGCAAATGGATATCAAGGTAAAGGGACTTGATCTTGAAACTTTGCGCATGGCTCTCGAAAAAGCCAAGGCGGCACGTTTGTATATTCTTGGCGAGATGGCCAGGGCGATTGACAAACCTCGATCCGAATTGTCGCAATACGCCCCGCGTATTATCACGATCAAAATTAATCCCGAAAAAATCGGCGACGTTATAGGACCCGGTGGAAAGATTATTCGATCAATCGTTGAGGAAACCGGTGCGAAAATCGATATCGAGGATGATGGAACTGTCCTGATCTCTTCCGTTGACGGAGAGGCTGGCGAAGCGGCTCGTGAGAGGGTGCTGATGATTGTTGAGGATCCCGAAATCGATAAAGAATACATGGGGACCGTTAGGCGCATAGCCGATTTTGGAGCCTTCGTAGAAATTCTGCCCGGAACCGATGGACTCGTTCATATATCAGAATTGGCTTATGAACGAGTTAACAGGGTTGAGGATGTATTAAGTGTGGGCGATCAGGTTAAAGTAAAATGTATAAATATCGATGGTGACGGTAAGGTTCGACTTTCGATTAAGGCAACATTGCCGGTTCCGGAAGGCTACGTTCCACCACCACCTCGCCCATCCGGTCCGCGAGGAGGCAACCGCGGCGGAAGGGATAGATACAGCAGCCAAAGAAGACAAAGGCGATAGAATTTGAAAAACGGTTTCTCAAAGACAACTCTGAAAAACGGTATGAGGGTGATCTCGGAAAAGATCCCCTCAGTCCGTTCGGTGTCGATCGGCATCTGGATTCACGTCGGTTCCCGCGATGAATCCGAAAAAACCAATGGGATTTCACATTTCATTGAACATATGCACTTTAAGGGCACCAAAAAAAGAAACGCTCTCCAGATCGCATATGAGCTTGAATCTCGGGGGGGAGCCATCAACGCTTTTACGTCACGAGAGCACACTTGTTATTACGCCCGCTTTATGAACGCTCATCTTCCCAAAGCGATGGAAATCCTTGGCGACATACTAAATAATTCCACGTTTACTCCGGGAAATATCAAAAAGGAAAAGACGGTCATTCTCGAGGAGATAAAAGACGTCGCCGATTCTCCCAGCGATTATATTCACGATTTGTTTACCAGCCAGATGTGGACATCGCATCCGTTAGGTAAACCAATAATGGGAGACGCTCATACGGTTGGTGGCATAAGCCGCAGGAAGATTATTGATTTCTTGAAAGAAAATTATTGCAGCTCAAATATCGTGATAGCCGCGGCAGGCGACGTGTCTCATCGAAAACTGGTGAATTTGGTCAAAAGATATTTTAAATGGCCAAAGGGTAATCCGAAAGCCAATTTATCCGTTCCGGAAAAATCGGAATTTACTCTTCACGCCCATCATAATGGAACTAAGCAGACTCATGTCAGCCTTGGATTTCCCAGCATCAGTTTTACAAATCCTTCCAGGTATGCAATATTGGCGGCCAACACGCTGCTGTCAGGAGGAATGTCTTCGAGATTATTTCAAAATATCCGCGAAAAGAAAGGGTATTGCTATACGATTTATAGCTTCCAGGAGTTCTTTCAGGACATTGGCTTATTCAGCGTATATTTCGGAACCGACAAGAGATATATGATCGATGCCGCCAATTTGGTACTGAAAGAACTAAAGCAACTGAAAAAGAAAAAGCTCAGCCGAACCGAACTTTCCAAAATAAAGGACCAGCTAAAGGGCAATCTAATGCTTTCATTGGAATCAACCACCAATCGCATGAATAGAATTGCCCGACAGGAATTGATGCTTGGTAAGTATATCGATATGGATGAAACCTTGCGTAATATTGACCGCATTACGGTTACACAGATTTTTGACGTGGCCAATGAAATATTCGACCGCGATAAGCTTACGATGGTATCTTTGGGTCCAATCAAGAAAGACATTCTGGAAAAAATAAACTGGTCAATTTTATAAAAATGGCAGGTTTGGCGAAGATACTCGCATTTCATCAAACTTCGCCCAAATTTTATCCCGGGATAAACAATATCGAACCGGGATATTTTTTTGCTATTCTTGCCTTATTGAAAAGTTTTGGATTTAAATTTATAAGCGCGAATCAGTATTTAAAAGGAGGAGACGAAAATAAAAAATCTCTCGTAATATCGTTTGATGACGGTTACGTCGATAATGTTGATATCATTTCCAGGTTATGCGACGAAAACATTGCCCCATTCGTATTTATCCCGACCGATTATATCGGGCAGTCCAACAGCTGGGATTATTCTTCAAATTTTTTCAAGGCTCGCCATTTAACCACCGGACAGTTAAAAATATTGGCTCAAAAAGGGGCGGTTATTGGCTCTCACGGGATGTCGCATCACGCCCTGACACAATTGCACGAAAAGGATTTACATAACGAGCTAACAATATCAAAAAACATGCTTCAGCAAATAACTTGCAAGGAAGTCAATCTCATTTGCTACCCGTTTGGCCGAACCAATGGAATTGTCAAAAAACTTGCCAAAGATTGCGGTTACCGACATGGACTCTGTCTCGATTCCCGCCCGACTTTTCAGGCTTCTCCGGACGACTTCGATATCTATCGTGTGCCAATTTATAGCTGTGACGATTATTTCTCGCTATATTCAAAAATAGTCAGGGAATCGTCATTTGAGACCTTCAAAAATATAATCATAAATAACCTATCCGGCGGGACAATTATTACGGGTAAATGACTCAAATATCAGCCGTCACATCCGAATATTCTTGATATAGACTCAATTTTTTTCTATTATTCAGGTTTTGGTATATCGAATCAGGAGCCATATTATGACAGATGCGATAATTGACAGGCTAAATGAATTTGTCGGGCAGGAAGTCACCATCTCCGGTTGGCTTTACAATAAGCGGTCCAGCGGAAAAATAAAGTTCCTGCTCGTGCGAGACGGCACCGGATTGATTCAATCAGTGTTGGTTAAATCAGAACTGCCGGAAGAAATCTTTGGGCTTTATGGCGAATTAACGCAGGAAAGCTCGCTAAAAGTCACCGGCACCGTACGGGAAGAACCCCGCTCGCCGGGGGGATATGAGCTCACTGTGACTAATATCGAAATTATCCAGCAGGCCGAAGAATACCCAATTACCAAAAAAGAGCATGGCGTCGAATTTTTGCATAATAACCGGCATCTATGGCTTCGTTCATCAAGGCAAGTTGCCATCATGCGAATTCGCGATCAGATTGTCTGGGCTATTCGTGAGTTTTTCAAAAAGAACGATTTTATCCTGTTGGATTCTCCGATTCTTACCGGTGCCATAGGGGAAGAGGCCGGGACTCTTTTCTCGACCGATTATTTCAAACTCGGAAAAGCTTACCTGGCCCAAACCGGACAGTTGTATCTTGAAGCCGGATGTATGGCGCACCGCAACGTCTATTGCTTTGGGCCCACTTTTCGAGCGGAAAAGTCACTGACCCGAAGGCACCTGACCGAATTCTGGATGATTGAGGCTGAGATGGCCTATTGCGATTCCGAAGGAAATATGAAAAATCAGGAAGAAATGGTTACTTATGTCGTTAAATCGATCTTGCAGAATTGTCAAAAAGATCTCGAAAAACTGGAGCGTGACATTTCCAGGCTGGAAGTAATCGATGCGCCCTTTCCTCGAATTGACTATGGCGATGCCATAAAAATACTACAAGAGAATGGTTCCGAAATAAAATGGGGAGATGATCTTGGGGCCGAAGACGAAACAATCATATCAAATATGCATGAGCGCCCGGTTTTTGTGACTAATTATCCCAAGGCTGCTAAGGCTTTCTATATGAAAGAAAACCCCGATAATCCGGATACATTTCTTTGTTCGGACCTTTTGGCTCCTGAAGGATACGGTGAGATTATCGGCGGCTCTCAAAGGGAAGACGATCTTGAAAAACTCCTGGCCCGAATAAGGGAGGAAAAATTGCCGGAAGAGACTTACGAATGGTATCTTGATCTGAGAAAATACGGTTCCGTACCTCATTCCGGCTATGGTCTTGGTGTTGAGCGCGTAATTACCTGGATTTGCGGGATTCATCACATTCGTGAGACAATTCCTTTCCCGCGCTTAATAACAAGACTTTATCCCTGATTGGAGATAATAATTGATGGAAAATACAGAAAAAAAACATAAATATGATTTCAAAGCCATTGAAGAAAAGTGGCGAAAGAAATGGGATGAAACGGAAATCTTCAAGGCCCCCGATAATCCCAAAAAGAAATTCTATCTGCTGGTAATGTTCGCCTACCCATCCGGCGACATACACATGGGCCATTTTCGAAACTATACGCTGGGAGACGCCGTCGCCCGCTACAAAATGATGAATGGATACGAAATTCTTCATCCCTTCGGCTGGGATGCCTTTGGCCTGCCCGCTGAAAATGCGGCTATCAAACGAGGCATGCATCCCCAGGACTGGACTCAGAACAATATTGAAGTCTCGCGGGCGACTCTTAAAAAAGTAGGCATCTCATTTGATTGGAATCGCGAAATAGCCTCATGCCTTCCGGATTATTACCGCTGGTCGCAATGGATTTTCCTACAGCTTTTTGACCGGGGCCTGGCATACAGAAAAAAAGCCAAAGTCAACTGGTGCTCGAACTGCAATACCGTGCTGGCCAATGAGCAAGTAATAAACGGTCATTGTGAGCGCGACGATTCACCCGTCGAAAAGCGAGAACTGGAACAATGGTTCGTCAAAATTACCGACTACGCCGAGCGGCTCAATAAGTCCCTCGATGACTTACCCGGGTGGCCCGATTCCATGAAAGCGATTCAGCGCAAATGGATTGGTCGCAGCGAAGGATGCCAAATAGATTTTATAATTGAAGAGACCGGCGAAAAATTACCTGTCTTTACAACTCGACCGGATACCGTTTACGGCGTTACTTTTATGTCAATTGCTCCTGAATCCGAATTGCTCAAGAGGCTCAACATACTCGAGGACAAAAAAACTGCGGTAAACGAATATATTGAAAAAGCCAGGAAGAAAACGGAAGTAGAACGGGCGGCCGCTGATGAAAAAGACGGAGTCTTCACCGGATGCCATGTTATAAATCCATACAATGATGAAAAAATACAGCTTTGGGTGGCCGATTATGTGTTGGCCGGCTACGGTACCGGTGCCGTCATGGCCGTTCCCGCTCACGATCAGCGTGACTTTGAGTTTGCCAAAAAATATGATATACCCATCAAAGTCGTTATTAAAACAAAAGAAGGCCTGGAACTCAATCCCGATGAAATGTCGGAAGCCTATACTGAGCCGGGCGAAATGGTGAATTCTGATATATTTGATGGGACATCGGCTGAAAATGCCGTAAAAAACACGATAAAATACGCGGAAGAAAAAAGCATAGGCCGGGCTCAAATTAATTTCCGGATTCGAGACTGGCTAATCTCTCGTCAAAGATACTGGGGAACTCCTATCCCGATCATTCACTGCCCATCATGCGGGCAGGTCAGAGTACCCGACAGTGATTTACCGGTAATTCTTCCCAAGGTCGAGAATTATCTGCCAAAAGGCCGTTCGCCACTGGTTGATGTCGAAGAATATATTAAGGTTTCCTGTCCCAAATGCGGGGGAGAGGCTCAGCGTGATCCAGATACAATGGACACGTTTATTTGCTCCTCATGGTATATGCTTCGCTATCTGGACCCCAAAAACGACGATGAAGTCTTTAATTCCGATGAAGCCAAAAAGTGGATGCCGATAGATCAATATATCGGCGGCGCCGAGCATGCCGTCGGCCATCTGATATATTTCCGGTTTTTCACGAAATTCCTAAAAGATATCGGTCTCCTTGAGGTCGATGAACCTGCCCTGAGATTATATAATCATGGTATGGTTAACGATGAATTCGGCACCAAAATGTCCAAAACCAAAGGAAATGTCGTCTCCCCAATCGAATTAATCGAAAATTCGGGCGGCGATATCACTCGTCTGGCGATGTTCTTCAAAGCGCCATCTAATGTACCCGTTAACTGGACCGACGATCTTGTTGTAAGTATGGGCAAATTTGTTTCAGGAAAGCTATTTAGCATAATCAACCATTATGACGGTGATACAGGAATCGACTTAAAGCGTTACTTTAAGGATGGCGAGTTGACCATTGAAGAATTCAGGACTTATGTTCGCTTAAATCAAACAATTAAGCTGATTACCCAGGATATTGAGAGGCTCCAGATCAATACGGTTGTGGCGGCTATAATGAAATTCCTTAATGAATTTGAGCCTGATAAACTCAATTCGGGTCTGAGAAATTACTGTATTCTCAAGCTTACCCAATTGGTCGCGCCAATCGCTCCGCATCTGGCCGAAGAAATCTGGGAATTGGCTGGCCAATCATATTCAATTTTCCATTCTGAATGGCCGCAATATGATAAAGACGCTATCGTCGCCGATACTATTAAAATTGCGGTTCAGGTTAATGGAAAGCTCCGTGGCGAATTCGAAGTTGCTGCTGATGCCAATCAGGAAACAATACTCAAAGAAGCCAAACAGGTAGAGCGGGTAAAGAATCACATTGAAGGCAAAGTAATCGTTAAAGAGATATACATTAAAGGCCGACTGGTTAACTTAGTGGCAAAATAGTATTGAGATTTGCCAAAATTTGAGGCCCGGATATAAAAAAATTGTATCCGAGCCTTTTTAATTAAGTTGACCGCCATAATATAGTAGACATAATATATCTTATGGGACGATATGTAAAATATTCTGTATTCCTATTTTGCTTCAGAATATTCATTTATGCCTCTTTTTAATGTTTTCCAAATATCCTGAAGAATTTGTCAGCCTTGGCGACCGTTTCCAAATACTCGCTTTCCGGTTTGGAATCGACTACGATTCCGCTCCCAGCATAAAAATTGAATTCAGATTGGGACTTATCATAATAAACCGTCCTGATCCCGATCGATGATTCCATGTTCTTTTCATCATATAGGACAAACATACTTCCGCAATATATATCCCTGGAATGCGGCTCCAGAAGGTCAATCAACTCCATCGCCATTTTCTTGGGACAACCGGTAATCGAGCCTCCCGGAAAAGCATCGCAAAGCAAATCAATAACCGAGCGATCTTCTCTCAAACACCCTCTGACATCCGAATACATCTGAATTAGTTTATCTACCAAAAAAGTCGATTTGTGATTTTCAACCATAACCGAGCCATAATCGCAATTCAATGAGATATCATTTCGAATCATATCGACGATCATCGAAAGTTCGGCGTCTTCTTTGGGCGATTCGGTTAACTGTCGAATCATTGATTTATCGAACTTTTCAAACGCCAGGGTACCCTTTATCGGTTGCGACAAAACTATGCCGTTTCGTACCTGAAGAAACCTTTCCGGAGAAGTCGATAGAATATGATAATCTCCGCTTGAAAATAATGAATAAAAAGACGCCGGATAATCAGACCACACTTTTTGAAATAAATCCGAAATATTCAGCTCACCACAATCGATTGAATACTTAATGGTTAAGTTTAACTGATAGATATATCCTTCTTTAATATAATCAATTACGCGTCTAACGCCTTCTTCATATTCATCCTGCGTAAAACTCGATTTAAGATTTGACCGCCCCAATCCCAAATTGAATGATTTGCCTGCGGCAGGCCCATACTTTTCAATATAAGCCAAATAAGTATTAAATTCTGATTCATCTATTCCTTGAAGAGTAATCTCATCTCCATCAAAACTTAAAACCGAATCATATTTTTTCAAATGACCAAACGGAAAATCATTTTTTTTTGTTATGGGTAAGCCCCTGTAAATCTGCCCAAGCTGATAACTAAAATATCCGAAAGTGATATTTTCATCCGAAAAACAGAATCTTTCGATATTGGATTTACTTGTATCCTCATTAATTATCATTTCCCTGCAGAGATTAAGACATATATGGCTTTTGCCGTATCCCGGGTATCCCGGGCTGGAATAGAACAAATCGGCGCCCTCTTCACGCGCCAAAAATATTCCTAATTCACTAAACTGCTGCGGGGTGATATTTATTGAAGAATCTGAACGCATAATCTATAAAATAAATACCGTTTGTGGTTAGAAACGACTCGGGATGAAACTGGTATCCGATCATCGGTAATTCTATGTGCCTTATTCCCATTGTAACACCGTCGGAGTTCGAACAAATCACATCAAAACATTCCGGCAGTTCCTTTATATAAAGCGAATGATACCGGGCCGCATCAAACTCCCGACCATCAAACATAATTTTCTCGGCCCGACCGTGGAAGCACCCCGTCAGTCGGCCGACTTTGCCCCCATGAAATTCAGCCATAATCTGCATCCCCAAACATATTCCCAGAATTGGAATGCCAGATTGTAAGACTAATTTATAATCAGGATAACCTGATGGTCTCCCCGGCCCCGGTGATATTACGGTTAAGTCGTAGGCTCGAAAATCACAATCTTTGATTCGAGCATATGGTACTATTTCGGATTTAGTTCCGGTATATCCGGCGATCAGATGGTCCAGATTGGCCGTGAAACTATCGTTATTATCTATGATAATTATCTTTTTCACGCGCCGAATATAACAGGAGAACCGGCAGCGGGAAAGGGCTTTTAATAAAAAATAGTGTAATAGTCGTAAATTGAGCGACTATTTCAACAAAACAGTTTTCACAATCTCTGATTTATCGCCGGAAGTTGCTTTAATAAAGTATATCCCTGAGGCGAATTTCTCCGCATTCCATATAATTTCAATCTCATTATTGTTGACGGTATTATCATAAATAGTTTCAATTTTTCGTCCAATAATATCAAAAACTACTACCTCCAGCCTCTCCCCTATTCGATTAATCTTAACGGGAATTGTCTGTGAGGCATTGAACGGGTTGGGATAAGGATTGCCCAGCGAAAATACTTCCGGCAAAGCATTTTTATCATCTACCGAAGTAGGGATTCTTTGAATTTCATAAAGAGTAATACTATCTCCGGTTTTAGTATACAAAAACGGCCGTTTGTCGTGTAAGGGATAAGTCCAATAGATGTTTTCGGGGGCAATTTGAAAATCTACGGACGCAATTTCATCTCCATTATTTCCGTCAAATTGCTTTAAACACCCGTCCCAAATCCCAAAAAACGTGCCTGGAAACTCGGGATGATAGACATGTTCTGCCATATAATAAAAATCCGGTAAATTGCTGTAATCACGCTCCCATATTAAATCCAGGTATAAAGAATCTCTAAATCCATAAAGCGCAAGGCGTGTATCATAATTGGTTGGGCTTTCAGAATTATATATAAACGTCCTTAAAAGAATTTCGTCACTAGGGTATTCATTATACATATTTCCACAAAGAATCATACGTTCGTGATCTGGTCCGGGAAGCATACTGGTAAAATAAAACTCATCTAGTGTTTCGGCATCAAATATAGAATGCCACTTGTTATGATGAAACTCATATCCGATCGTCGTGAACCAGGCAGAATGTTGCGTAGCAAATACCTTCTCTCCATGATGCGAGAACAATTCTAAGTCACCAAACATACCACCTATAGCCAGATTATTCTGCACCATTAATGAATCCGGGAATGAATAATACAATTTTGTTTTACAACCCAGAGTTCCCCAATAATCCCCCGATTCAAAATTCACTTCCGAAGAATCGTATGTCATTAGCAACTCATTATATCCATCACTGTTTACATCCAAAGCGCAAAGAGAGAGCCTCATTAAATCTTCATTAGCCAAATAAATATTACTGGCATAGGTATAAGTCGTAGATCCATTAATAGTGCCGTCAAAGAATTCGACACTTATCATGGGAGGACTTTCAAAACATGTACCGATTAACAAGTCTAATATATTATCTCTGTTGACATCAGCAAAAAGTCGTGTGGTGTTCTTGACGTTATCTGGAATATTATCTTTTAATATGTAATATCCGTCAAGATCAGGCAAATAAATAACGAGACTATCGCCATAGTAATATAATACCTCCAAAACCCCGTCACCCTGCAAATCCCCAAAAATAACAGATCTGATTTCGATATTCCACGGGTTTACAAACGATGAATATTCTTCAAATTTAAATTCTTGAGCCTGTGAAGAGACGCCAGGCATTATAATCAATATCGCCGAATACAGATATAGAAGTATTTTTTCCATTGTAACCTCCCTCTTAATTACAATGACGCATAAAATCTGAAAATGTCAATATAAATATTATATATGAATGAATCAGAAATTCATGAAAAGTTATGGGCTACTATAACCGGTTCTTAAAATTATCCTGGCCGAATCGTTTCCCCTCGATTTTGTTCAGGCGATCCTCAAGAGTCTTGACTGCGTCGGCCAACTCATTATCGGAACCCAACGAACTTTCCCGATCAACCAATACCATCAAATCCAGAATCGATTTCTGCAATTGATCCATCCGACGCGTGACGGCATTGATCGTCCCCATTATCTCTTCGAGCTTGATATCGAGATTTGTCACCGATTTTTTCACATCGCTCTGGATTTCTTCGGTCTCTTTTAGTACACGTTTGACCTCGGAAATCGATTGTGCGCTGTCGATATGCCGTTCGGTCAAATTATCGAGCCGGGATTTAATATTTGGCAGGCTTTCATCGAGAATTGATCCGATAGCGTCGATGCCGTCAACCAGTTCATCGACCGGCGATTTGCTGCGACCCATTGTCATACCTCCCGGCCCGCTTAAAGCCAAAAAACGCCAGCTTTCGGGCCACGTCAAATCTTATATTATTGGTGGGCGATCCCAATACTACGACCGTTATCTCTCCCCCCCGTTTATCCTTAAGGACCGTCGCCAGGCAGTAATCAGATTCAAATATGAATCCGGTTTTACCGGCCAGGACTTCCCAGCGGGATCGGATTAAACGATTGGTGTTGATAAAATTCTTATATCGATTTTTATTCTTGAGTTTACAGCGATAAGTATATCTCGAAGTCGCCTCCATAATTTCCGGATAGTCCAGGGACTTCTGAATCAATATCGCCATATCGGCGCTATTGGAAACATTCCGCTCATCGAGCCCGGTCACCTCAAATATCTCCGTATCACGCATGCCGATTTCACGCGCCTTTTCATTCATCTTTTTTATAAATTTCAATCGCGGTATCCCCGAAGAGGTTGCAATCGCCCGCGCCGCGCGATTATCCGATGCCATCAGGGCCGCGTAAAGCAAATCCCGGGCCGCATAAGCCTCTCCTTTATAGATATGCGACTTGGCCGAATTGTAACAGTCTCTGCCGGAAATATACACAACCGAATCCAAATCGGGCTTTGTATCAAGATAAACCATGGCCGTGAGAAACTTTGTCAACGACGCAACCGATCGAACCTTCATTGGATTTTTGGAATAAATCCAGGCTCCGGATTTGTTATCAACTATCAAAACCGAGCGGGCGTTCAACGACAGGCCGCGCGTGTTACACACCGGGATATTGCTTTCATCCGCCTGAGCCAGAGGAAAATTAAAGGCGATCGCATCCGGCTCAATCTCATTTTTTTCTCCATAGACCGTCAAATAAACCAACGTCAAAAATAACGTCAAGGAACCGTAAATTATAATCCGCCTTTTTATCATCGATATTTAATCCATTTCAATATTTCAGGCAGTGTCGCCCTCTTGCCGTACATCAAAATCCCCACGCGAAATATCCGAGCCGCAACCCAAATTAATCCAACTGTGAACAGCGCCGAGGTTAATACGCCCAGACCGGCTTCGATAACTATCGGGTCAGCAAATGAGAAACTCTCCGGAGCCATAATATTAATCCGGGCAACCATCATCGTAGGCGTTAGAAGAGGAATAAACGACAAAATTTTACTAAACGTTGAATCGGGCTGCTGAACCATATACATCAAAAGGATTATTGGCAGCATCAGCAATATCGTGATGGGAAAAATAAAATTCTGAGCCTCTTTGTCGGTATTGCAGATTGATCCGATAAGGGCGAAAATCGTCGAATACATGATATAGGCGATCACCATGAACAGCACAAAAAACAAGATTATAACCGGATTAAAGATGATATCCCCAATATGGGCAGGAATATTAAAAGCGCCTCTGAAGATGAATATGCCGAGACCAATAACCAACCATACCGCCACTTGAGTCAAATTGGCCGCCCCCAATCCAAGAACTTTGCCCATCATTAATTGAAAAGGCGAAACCGATGATACCAGAACCTCCACAATCCGGGAATTTTTCTCATCAATAATCGAGCGCATGAGTATCTGGCCGAATCCCATAACCGAAGCAAAGACAATCAATATAAAAATCAGGGCGCCAAAATATATCGATAGAAAATCCCTGGTTTTTCCGCCCGGCGCTTTTTGAATCATGTCAATCCGGCGCGTTAGCGATAGAATTTTATCTACATCAACATCAATATTGCTGCCCTCAAATCGCTTCTTGGTTAAAATATTGGATATTATTCGATCGAATCGTCGGGCAATCCGAAATCCTAATGATTTGGATATCATAAGAACCGAATCGGTCTTTTCGGCGTTGGGCATAATTATGACATATCGGTCCACCTCTTTATCAAGAATCAGACTATCCAAAAAAGACCGCATGGAATCAAGAGCGTGCGTATTGTCAGGATCTATATGATATAACTGGTAAAGCCGATGGGCGGATTGCGTTGAATCATTATCCAGCTTATATTCCGTGATAGCATCGGCCAACCGTTGACCAATATCACTCCCGCTCATATCAATGATGGCAAATGTATCCTGCCCCGGAGAAACACCCTGAGTAGCGAAAACAGCCGGCAAAACCGTAAACGCAATCATAATAATAGGAGTCAGAAATATGCCGACAAGGAATGATTTTTTCTTAACGACCTGAGAATATTCAACATTGAAAACTGTCCGGAACTTACTCATGCCCAATACGTCCTTCGGAGGATGATTCAGTTTCAGACAATTTTACATGTCCTGCTTTATCTATGAAAATATTGTAAAGTGAAGGTTCAACCTTTTCAAAACGATTCACAGTCGCCCGATCGGATATGCTTTTCAATATTTTATTGCTATCAGCGTTAGACTTGAGATTAAGTTCAAAATATTTATTGAATTTTGTTATCTTCTCGATGCCCTCCAAATTTTCAAGAAATCCGCCATCGCCTTCAATATCAAGATGAATGTTGTTTTTGCCATAGCTTCTTTTGATTTCATTTATGGAGCCATCCAGAACCTTTTGGCCGGCGTTTATCATACATATATAGTCGCACAACTTTTCAGCCTGTTCCATGACATGAGTTGAAAACAGAATGGTTCGCCCATCCTTTTTCAATTCCAGCAAAATGTTTTTTATAAGTTCGATATTGAGCGGGTCCAGGCCTGAAAATAACTCATCGAGGATAATCAGTTCCGGTTCATGAATCAATGTTGTAATAAATTGCAGTTTCTGCTGCATCCCCTTGGATAATTCTTCGATATTTTTATCCTTATAATCCAGAAGATTCATCCGCTCGAACCAGGCGTCCATGTTATTTAGAATATCTTTTCGATGAACGTTTTTCAACTGCCCCAGGTATAATACAATTTCACGCAGTGTCATCTTTTTATATAAACCGCGTTCTTCAGGCAAATACCCAATTCTGTCTTGACTCTTTCCACTGGCTGCCTGGCCATTAATAAATATCTCCCCCGAATCCGGAATAATTATATTCATTATCATGCGAATCGTGGTCGTTTTTCCAGCTCCATTGGGACCGATTATTCCATAAATACATCCGCTCGGGACCGAAAGATTAAGCCTGTCAACGGCGATTTTTTCGCCGTAACGCTTCGTTATCTCTTTTATTTGCAAATAATCATTCATGGATTGTCAATTTATTCCCGTAACTGTTTATCTGTCAACAAAAACTACAAGTCGAGAAATCTCATCATCTCGCGGGCGTTTTTCACCGCCTGACCCAGATGACAATTATTGAAGAATATGAATGCTTTTTGAACGTTTGATTTCATATTCTCCAGTTTTTCTTTCCATTCCTGCAATTCATTTTCATTGTAGAGATAATCATACCTCAGCGCTCCCCCGTCCCACCAATGCTTCGCGTTTCGGCCATGCAGACGGATATAGGCGGTATCGGTTGTAGTTATCAAACGCGGCGGCAGTAAGCCCTGCAATCGCGGTCCGTCAACCGAAACAATATGAGTATCATCACTTTTAAGTAACTCCATTGTTTCTTTCCGGAGCCAGCTGTCATGACGAAATTCAATATATAGCGGATGAGGTCGCATCAATTCCCGGCAAGTATGAAGATATCCAAGGTTATTCCGGGAATACTTAAAAGACCAGGGAAACTGTGCCAGTATGCCTTTAAGCTGCCCCCGGTCGGCAATCGGCCGCACCGATTCCAAAAACTGTACGGCCGGTTTTTCGAAATCCTGTCTTTGATGCGTAAGGTTTTTATTGGCTTTTACAATAAATTCAAAATCAGGCTTGGTTTTTTTAACGATATTATACATGATCGCCGGATGCGGTATGCGATAATAAGTTGAATTGATCTCGACCGTGTCAAAATACGCCTGATAATGATCGAGCATTTTCCCTTTTTGTATCTGCCCGGGATAAAATTTCCCCCGCCAATCCTCAAAACTATATCCTGACGTACCGATTCTGATATTCATTTGACATTCCTGTCTTTGATGGGTTCCATCTTTACTAATCCACACCGAGGACAAATCCATTTGCGCTTTTTGTGAAAGGAACGTTTCTGCTCTTTCATCTTAATCCTGCATTTTCTGCAATACATATCATTAATTACCATAATTTAACGGAATAATTCAATCACAAGTTTGAAGTTGACTTTGAATATCCACCTGACTATCGTTTTCCCATGAAAAAAACAATTATCTCTTTAGTGATAATGGCCTGCTTAATTATTTCTTGCGGTGAGCAATCGTCAAACAAGACGACTCTTACCTGGTGGCATTTCTGGACCGATACAAATATTCGTCCAGTCATTGAGCAAATTGCCGCTGACTTCGAATCATCTCATCCGGATGTTAATATCGAACTTGTCGATCTGACATGGGCGGATGGGCATGATAAAATCGCCATTGCCTTTTCATCGGGTACCGGCCCCGATATTGTCGAGCTTGGTTCGGATTGGATCCCGGAATTCTCGTCGACAGGCCATCTATATAATATAACTCAAATAACTGATAGTATTAGAGACAAATATTTGATGTGGGAACCCGGTATTTATAATCAGAAGTATTACGCCTTTCCATGGATATTAGGCACCCGCGTTTTATTTATAAATAAAGATTTGCTGGAACAGGCCGGATTCGCTCGCGATTATTCGCCTGCGAATTGGGACGAATTGCTTTCCGCTTCAAATAAGATAAACAATCTCTCGGAAAATATTTTTGGATTCGGTTCAAATTCTGCCGAACGACATCGGCTCTATAAAAAATTCCTGCCTTTTATGTGGTCAAACGGCGGTCGCATACTTTCAGAAAATCTCGATAGTTGTCTATTTGATTCGGATGCAACTTTGGAAGCTCTTAATTTTTATAAAAAACTCTGTCAAACAGGTTTGACCGATACGCAGAGACGGCTCGAAGACGCCTTTTTAGAAGGCAAGATTGGATTTGTCATATCCGGCGATTGGCTACTCAAAAGAATCGCCCGAGAAAAACCGGACTTCGCCTTTTCAACTAATCTGATACCGGGGCCAGTCGATACCAGAAATTCAACTTCATTTGCAGGTGGTGAATATCTCTGTATTAATTCAAAATCAGCCCATCCGGAACTTGCCTTCGAATTTATCAAACATGTTTGTTCACCGGAGAATCAGATAGAGTTTTGCATACAAAATAAGACTCCTACTCCCGCCTCGGTAGATGCCGCTCAGGATTCCCTGCTTCTCGGCCAGCCCCATTTTGAAGCATTCATTGCCCAGATAGAAAACAGCCGCATGCCTCCCCCCCATCCTCAATGGGTGTATATCGAGGCCGAAATTGAAAAAGCGGTCGAAGCGGTTTTATATGATTCCAAAACAACTGAAGATGCTATGAACAATGCTGCGCGTAAAATCAGGGAATTAATCGCCGAATGAAATCAAATCGCGGCATAAATGGCTGGCTGCTTTTCTCACCCTGGATACTGACCTTTCTTATTTTCTGGATGTTTCCCTTAGTCTATTCATTTGTCATAAGTCTGACCGATTATCGCCTGCTTGACCCCACGATAAATTGGATTGGATTTTCCAATTATCAAAAGCTTTTCAGCGACCCTGATTTTATTCTTTCGCTTAAAAACAGTTTTATCTTTGCCATTGGAACGATTCCCTTCACGACAATAATTTCCCTGGGACTGGCTCTCCTTTTGAATAATCAATTTCGCGGACGTACATTTTTCAGAGCTTCCTATTTTATGCCGTCGATTACATCGATGGTCGTTATTGCCCTTATCTTTTCGAATCTCTATGCCCGCGGGGGATATATCCATCTGCTTGCTCAACTCATTGGATTAAATCCGCCGGTTAATGGATTCCTTTTGTCGCAAAAAACGGCTCTGGCGTCGATTATGGCGATGGATATCTGGATGGCATCCGGTTATTATATGCTTCTTTTCCTGGGAGGATTACAAACCATCCCCACCGAATTATACGAAGCGGCCCGCCTGTCGGGAGCTTCGCGCTGGCAGCAGTTCCGGCACATAACCCTGCCCATGCTAAAACCGGTCACTCTTTTCATTATTGTCATCAACAGCATTAAATCATTTCAGGTTTTCATTGAGATTTTCGTTATGACCAAAGGCGGCCCTCTCAATTCAACTTTTACGGGCGTCTATTTCGTCTATGAAACCGGCCTGCGCCAGTTCAATTTTGGCTATGCCTCAGCCGCCGCCTATATTCTCTTTGCCATCATCGGGATAGTCTCAATCATTCAATTCAAAGCGTTGCAAACGAAATGGCAGGCCTGATATGACGGGGAAAATTATAAAATACGCTTTTCTACTGCTGATATTTTTTATCATGATATTTCCCCTGATGCGCATGTTTGCTTTGAGCGTATTGACTCCGTCCGGGCAACTGAGCATTTCAAATTTTCAATATATCTTTGCCTCAAATAATTTCGGACTCTATTTATTCAACTCTCTTTTGGTGGCGATAGTGGTCACTTTCGGCAACATTATTTTTTGTTTCATGTGTGGTTATGTTCTGGCGCGCAGAAAAATCCTGGGCTCCAAATTCTGGCTCTATACTGTCCTTATTGTTCTTATGGTTCCGATTCATATCGTTATAATTCCAATCTATATTTTGATGAATAAACTGGGATTATATGACAGCTACTGGGCCTTGATTTTGCCCTGGCTGGTAAATCCGATCGGGATATTTTTAGTCAGGCAATACGTTTCGACTCTTCCCATATCGTTAGAGGAAGCGGCTCGCATCGATGGTGCCGGCGAACTCAGGATACTTTTCAAAATTGTGATGCCTCTTTGCCGCCCGGCTCTGGCCATTCTCGCCATACAGGTATTCATGACCAATTGGAATAGTTTTCTTTTCCCTTTCATACTCACCTCATCTGAACAGTATCGAACTCTTCCCGTTGCCCTGGCTCTACTTCTTGGCTATCAATCGATAGATTGGTATCAACTTATGGCCGGGTCGGTTGTCGCGGTCGTTCCCATTATGGCTGTGTTTTTTGTCTTTCAAAGACAAATTATCTCCGGAATTACCGAAGGCGCCTTCAAGCAATAATATTTTTTGAAAAATTGGTTGACATAACTTCACCAATAATCTTTTTTGACTCGCGAAGGAATTAATATTTTTTACCAGGAGGGAACTGATGAAGTCGAAAGGTATATTGATGATTATTCCCGTTATTGGAATAGTCGCCTTAATGCTTTTATCCGGTTGCGGCGCCTCAAAAACCTATGTTGATACCGCGGTTGCCGAGGAGAAAGCTCGGAGTGAAGCCACCGTACAAGACGTGGAAAATAAAATTGCCGAAAATAAGGCCGCTCTCGAACAATTGCAATCTCTTACCAGACAACTGGACTCTAAAACCGATATGGCCATAAACGAGGCCAAAGGTTTTGAAAACTATAAGGTCGTCTGGGAAGGTGAGATATTCTTTGATTTTAATTCCATGGAATTAACCGTCGCCGCGCAGGAGATAATCGATCAAGCGGGCGACAAAATGATTGCCGATAGAAAATCAGTCATGGAAATCGCCGGCTATACCGACCCCACCGGAAATGCCGCGTATAACACCGAATTGGGTCTTAAGAGAGCCGCCGCCGCCAAGTATTATCTGGTCGATAACTACGGCGTTAATCTCTATCGCATATTCACCGTCAGTCACGGCGAAAACAAAGCGGTCCAGAGCGGTGATGGGGAAGTATCCTATGCCAAACAACGCAAAGTAAAATTAAAACTCTGGGCAAAATAAATTGTCAAATTAAAAAAAGGCCGGTTGCCCCGGCCTTTTTTTCGTGCAATTCGAACTTAATCTTTTTTTTCTTTCTCTTTATCCTGTTCATATAAATAAACAACTCTCTGAGGAAATGGAATCTCGATATTTTCTTTTCCGAATATTTTATATACTAACTCTCGCACCGCATGACCGGTAGGCCGCTGAATTGAATAATCAGCGACATAAACATTTAGCCTGAAATCAAGCGACGATTCACCGAAATTAATGAACTGCACAAACGGTTTCGGTTCTTTGATAACGTCCGGATGGCTGTGCGCCGCTTCGAGAAGCAATTCTTTTACGCGATCAATATCCGATCCGTACGCGACGCCCACCTCAATTCGAACCCGAACTTGAGGCGCCGGGTACGATAAATTATCAATTGTCATTTTGGAAATTTCAGCATTGGGAATAATGACTAATGTATTATCACGGGTCAAAAATTTCGTCGAGCGCAGTCCGATTTCGTAAACATCAAGAATGCGATCGTCTGCTAACGTTACTCGATCCCCTACTCGAAACGGCCGATCAAGCATCAGGATAAATCCCGCGATCATATTGGCCAGCGTATCCTGGGCGGCCAATGCAAACGCCAGAGAAGATACCCCCAATACCGCCACGAGTCCCTTAACATCGATATTGAAATGTGATAAAACCGCCATGAGCACCAATACAAATACAATCGCTTTCAAGCTCCGTGAAAATATCGGAATAAATTCATCATCAAATTTAGTCTCAGTCCTGGCCGCGATATTTTTGGCATACCAGGTCGTTATCGATTCAGAGAACCTGATTGTTAACCAACCTATAAGAACCATCGCGAACGCGAAAGCGATTCCATGCAATAATTTATAAGTCCCCTCGGATATAAATTCAAAAGACTCATGCAGATATTTTATTTCAAAATCAAGCCCCCCGACAATGATTAGATTGAAAACTGGTTTGGATACCGCCTCAATGATCAAATCATCGAGTTTACTTGCGGTTTTACGCGCAAAACGATGAGCGACAAAACGAAGAATAATACGGACAACATACGCCGCAAAAATCGTCCCGACGAGAATGCCGCCGGACATTATTAATTTTTCAGCCCACAATGGAATACCATATTGTTCGAGCATAATTCCTCCTAAAACTCTATCACGACCCCGGAAGAATTAAATCGGGAACGTACTCTGATCGTATCGGGGTGAATTGTAAACGGTTCGGAAAATATATACGGGACTATCGTACCCATATCATACACGTTATTTGAATTCCGATCAACAAATCCGGAAATCGTATAATATCCCGGAAGCAATTCCTTTGAATAATCCATTTCTCCGCGCCCCAAAAACAAGCTATCCGCCTTCCTGCTGTCTGTATTTTTAAACGTCAAGACTACGGGATATCCGGCCAGTGCACCGTCATTATATTGAATCTCTCCGGAAATTTGCCCCAGAGTATCCAGTCCTATTGTATGGAATTTTACATCAACTGCCGAATCGGATAGTGAATTTTCACTGCGATCCTTTATATATTCACCAATCAGTCGCAAAATGTATTCTTTTCCGAAATCCAAATTGGGAATAGATGAATATTGATACACAAATGCATTTACAGGCGTTAGATTAACAACCTGCGAATCTGTTTCCGAGGCGATTAACAAGGCAGTAGTCTCTGCAGGATCTATCTCAATTGGCTCGGAAAACATAAAGATAATATCATCTCCCGGATAAACATTTTGCTCACCGGCATAAGGTATCGATTTCAAAATAGTCGGAGACGCGACGTCTTCCTTGAGAACCGATACAAAACTAAAATCAACATATCTTAATGTGTCATGTATCTCTGCGTCCAAAACCTTTCTATCCAGCTTTAGATTATATTCTTCTCCATCCGCTAATGAATCAGGCAGCAACACAAAATCCGGGCAGGGATATGGCACAAGATTAATATAAGCCTTAACCTCGACATTATCCGCACCCGACATTATTGAAAGATCGGAAAATAAAAGCTCAATTTCTTTCTCCGTTAAAGACCTGGAAAATCGAAGTTTTAATAAATTATCCTGATTTAACGTTACCGAGCGGAGCGAAAAATACTTGTCTTGAGAAGCATGGATTTGAATATCAATTCCGCTTAAATTGCAATTGATCTCGTCGAGAATAATTTGCTGATACGGTATTCCAAACCATTCACGGTCGGGATTTATGCGCCGATTTTTGTTTCGATCATCAAACGCTACTATTTGATAATTTTGCGGAGGAATAAAGTTAAACGAATATTCTCCATCCCGGCCGCTTTGTGTAATATAATCGGGTGTCAAAGAATCAATCGGCGAAGATTTGTCTTCGGGTATTTCGCGAAACATACCGATATTTATTCCCGGGGTCGGTTTTCCTTCTCGGTAAACCTTGCCCGAAACAGATCCGGAATCGATCGCGTCACCCGTCGAAAAAGCCAATCCAAACGATTGGGCCAAATTGACATTATGTGCGTCTTTAATATCCGTACCCAACGTAATCAAATAGGTCGTATTCAGTTGTAACGAATCCCTGGGAATGATTGTAATCTTATTGCCGCTTACTTTGATCTCCGGCTCAGGTATCATTCGCGGCGTTATAAAAACCGACTTCAAAACAGTTTGCGAATTTATCTTTTCCGAGAACTCAATTGTTACCCGTGAATCGAGAGGAACGTTTATGGAACGAGATTCGGGTATCGATAATATTATTTCAGGCGGGATACGGTCAACGGGGCCGCCGGGAGGAGCGATTGATTTGGCGCATCCTATAATAAATAAAATGGAGAACAGAATTGTAAGTTTACTTTTCAATGGCCTCCCTGCCATCTTAACTATTTCATCTTCTCCTCAATATCAATACTGTTTGCGTCTAATTCAAGAGCTTTTTTATAATACCTTTCGGCTTCGTCTCTATTTTTTAACGCTTTATAGATGTCACCCATATGTTCATATATAACGGGATCCTCAACCTGCAAATTTATGGCTTTTTCCAACTCTGACAAGGCCAGCTGAAAATTACCCAAACGATAATGAACCCAGGCATAGCTATCGATATAGGCGCCATTATTGGGAAATATAGTCAGGGCTTTTTCTATTAATTCAAGAGCATATTCCAGTCTAATCCCGGCATCGGCCAGCATATATCCAAGATAATTCAAAGTTGGGGCATGGTCCGGATCGGTCTCCAATATCTTTTCAAATACGTCCACCGCCTCATGGAGTTGATCCGTTTGCTCATAAGCCGAACCAAGCGCGAAATATATCCGGTTACTGTCAATGGCGTTCGGCATTTGATATATCGATTGCTTATAAATGCTGATACTTTTATCAAGACTATCTCGCTGCCGATAAGAAAATGCAAGATTCAACCAGCTATCCACATAAGAGCTGTCGAGAAATATGGCCTGATGAAAATACGCTTCAGCATTATTGAATCGCTCCCGCTCCATTGCTATTAGTCCCAGATAAAAATAATTTATAAGATGCTCATCGCCAAAATCAATGCGTTCCTGGAATAATGAATCCGCGCGATCCAGATGCCCCATCGTGTATAATAATCTTCCGTATCGCCGGACGGCTACCCAATCTGACGGAACCAAAGCGATTAGCTTTTTTGAATCATCAAGAGCCTTTTCGTAATCATTATGATTAATATGCATCGCCATCATTTGCCGAAAAATACGAACATTATTTGAATCGAGGGCAACCGCGCGATTTAGTACTTCTTCAGCCTGTGTAATTGAATCCAATACGTCATAAGTTGTCGCCAGACCCAAATAAGCATTGATATTACCGGCATCGCTGTTTAATTCCACTGATTTTTGAAAAGCCGGTAAGGCTTCTTCATACCGCTTATCCTGCCCCAGCAATATTCCCAACTCGTGCCAGATTCTATATGTATCCGACAACCGCGCCAGTTCATAATATGAAATAATCGCCGAATCCAGAATATTATTGTGACGATAATAACCGGCCAGGTACCAGTGAGCATTTATATTATCAGTGTCGAGCTCAACTGCCTTCCAGTAAAAAGAGACGCCTTGCTTATACCTATCCGTCATTCGGTAACAGTCGCCTATCAGTAAATAAATTTCCGAATCCTTTGGCTCTATTTTCAATGTTTCAGTTAAAGCTTCATTCAATCGATGTAATCTAAATAACAAACGGGCATAATCTGTTCGAATAGTCTGCGATTCCGGCAAATACACCAAAGCTCGTTCATATTCGAGCAAAGCCTCTTGCTGGGCGCCGAGCATCTCAAGTAAATTGGCGTTGGTGAAATGATTATAACCCGCCGCATGATCCTGCTCGGATATCTCCCGTGGCTGTTCTTCAATTACAGGTATTATTTTCGCTTTGCCACTGCCGCAGCCCGTTCCCCAGACTGAGATTAATACCAAGCCCGGAATCGTAATTAGTCGATATAGATGAGATTTGTTTTTCATATAGTATATAACGTTAAAAGGCGTAACTGTTTCCCGATTATTTTACAATTTTAAAAAATCTTCTCTTGCCGACCTTAAATAACATCCCTTCGGTTAAGTCCAGTTCGAGGTTATCATCGCTAATTCGTTCATTATTCAGATAAAGACCGCCGCCTTTTATTAAACGCCTCGCCTCTCCCCTGGAATTGACCATTTTAGTATTGGTTAATAGCCTTACGACCCAAATTCTGTTGCCGATTTCAGAAATCTTGAATTCCGGCATGTCGTCGGGGATACCCTTTTGTGAAAAAACTCTTTCAAATTCAGCGCAGGCTTCCAGACCCTTTTCCCGATTATGGTACATGGATACGACTTCAATACCCAGTTCCTTTTTTATATCCATGGGATTCAGATCATCCATTGAAAGTTTCTTCTTCAGATCAACAAGGAAAATATCATCAGCGTTGGTTATCATCTCATAGTAACTGTAAATCAAATTATCGGGAATTGACATTATCTTGCCGAATATTTCTTTCGGAGATTCATCGACGCCGATATAGTTGCCCAATGATTTGCTCATCCGATTTGTTCCGTCGATCCCAACCAGAATTGGCAGCGTCAGGATACATTGCGGCGCCTGCCCGTATGCCTCCTGGATATGCCGCCCGGCAATCAGATTAAATTTCTGCTCGGTCGCTCCGATTTCAATATCGGCCTTTATCATTACGGAATCGTAAGCTTGCATGAGCGGATAGAAAAATTCATGAACCGCGATAGGCAAACCGTCCTTATAACGTTTCTCGAAATCATCACGTTCCAGCATCCGGGCTATTGTAAATTTGGATGATAAATGCATGATCTGCTTGAGATTCATTTTATCAAACCATTCACCGTTAAAATGAACTTCCGTTTTTGAACGCTCGACAATCTTGAAAAATTGCTTCTGATAAGTCTCAGCGTTTTTCATTAAGTCATCATAGGAAAGTTGCGGACGCATAACCGATCTCCCCGAAGGATCACCGACCAAACCGGTATAATCACCTATTATTAAAACAACTTGATGACCCAAATCCTGAAACTGCCTGAGCTTTCTCAATCCGACGGTATGACCAAGATGAATATCAGGCGCGGTCGGATCAAAGCCCTGCTTGACCCTTAAGGGTTTATTATTAGCAATCGATTTCTTTAGCTTTTCAACAAACTCATTTTCGGGCAGAAGTTCGACAATTCCCCTTTTGATAATATCCAACTGTCGCTGTATTTCCTTGTCACTCATAATATTATAGTCGGCAAATCCTCTCCGTTTTTAAGCTTTTTATCACCACGCCATTAATTCCAAATAAAGAATATAGTCATTTGGAGTCCAAATTGGAACATATTTTCACATTAAATAACGTGAAAATATGGACGGCTAATCTGAAACATGGTGAATCTTAATTCGGGAAATATTGTATAAATTTCGAATGATGTTTTTTAATTGATAATTCATCTCAATAGAATTAGCTTCTCAGCATGATCAAAAATGATATGAAATATCCTGGAGTCAAAAAGCCGTTTTTCGCGCGACCCATTTTTTGGATAACGATTTTTATCCTGCTTTTATGCCTTTGGGGAGTTCGAAGAACTTATGATATATATGAGAATGAACTACCCTCCATTGAGGAAGTTTACAATATTGAACCACCATTAAAGACAAAAATATACGGCGCCGACGGCACATTGCTTCAGGAGTTTTACAACCAGAACAGAATCCTGACACCCCACGCCGAAATACCTCCCCATTTAATACAAATGCTGCTTGCGGTTGAGGATCAGCAATTTTATGACCATTGGGGAATAAATATTCGTAGAATCTTTCTTGTCGCCGCGAACAACCTCCTCAAAATGAGGATAGAAGCCGGGGCGTCTACTATAACCCAGCAACTGGCCCGCATATTGTTCTTAAATAGAAAGCAAACCTTTGAAAGAAAATTTAAAGAAGCCTTAACCGCTATTAAGCTCGAAAGAACCTACTCAAAAAGTGAAATTCTTGAGATGTATCTCAACCTTTATTATTTTCATCGTGCCTACGGGATTTCCGCCGCTGCCCACGCTTTCTTTGATAAAAGCGCCTCGGAACTTTCTATCAGCGACTGCGCCATTCTTTTGGGAATGCTCAAAGGACCAACCATTAATTCGCCCTTTAATAATCCTGAAAAATCTCTTCAAGCCCGTAACAGAGTCCTTTATGCATATTATTCGAATGGCGGAATGACCAAAGAAGTTTTTGATTCTCTACGGGCGTTACCGCTGGAATTATCCCCCCCCGAAGTCGAACCGGGCAAAGCGCCTTATTTTACCGAATATGTGCGGCAATATATCGAACGTACCTACGGAGTCGATGAGTTGTATAACGGAGGCCTCCAGGTATATACCACCCTTGATTGGGATTTGCAGCAGGTCGCCGAATCATCGGTTGTTGCGCATTTGGATTCGCTGCAAAGGACTATCGAATCCCGCCATTTAAGCACCGATCCGATTTATACCGAAGTCCTTCCCGATAGCCTCGATGAAAACGGTGATAGTATTCGCGTTTACAAAAAAGTCCAGGGCGCGGCAATTACTATCGACAATAAAACCGGAGATGTTTTGACAATGGTCGGCGGTAAAGATTTTTCGGAAAGCAAGTTTAATCGAGCGGTTCAGGCCCCGCGTCAACCCGGATCGGCGTTTAAGCCCTTTATTTATACCGCCGCAATGGACAACGGCTGGACGCCGGACTCAATCATTTACGATAATTCAATCGTCCTTGATATCCCGGGAACTGAAAACTGGCGGCCTCACAATTTCGACAATAAATATCTCGGCCGCATGACTCTTCGCATAGGCTTAAAGAAATCAAGAAATATGGTTGCGGCAAAATTATTATTGAAAATCAGACCCGAGCTCGCCGTCTATTATGCCCAGCAAATGGGCATCAAGAGCAATCTCCGCGCCGTCCCCTCTCTGGCCATGGGCTCCAGCGAAGTGTTCTTGAACGAATTGACATCTGCTTATACGGTATTCCCCAATGGCGGCATTAGAATATCACCGCGATTTATATTAAAGATAGTAGACCGCTATGAAAATATTCTTGAAGATAATTCTACTGTAAGAAAAGATGAAGTTCTATCGGCCGAAACAGCCTATATCATGGTCAATATGATGCAGTCAGTCATGGAACCGGGCGGCACCGGGTATAAAACCCGCTGGCTTGGATTTACGCGGCCGGCCGGCGGAAAAACCGGAACATCCAACGATTTTCGCGACAACTGGTATATTGGATATACACCGCAAATCACAAGTGGTGTCTGGGTTGGTTTTGATGATTTTATCTCTCTGGGCCATAATATGACCGGGTCGGCCAATGCCCTCCCAATCTGGACGAAAATTATGCTCGCCGCCCATAAGGATTTACCGGTTGAGGATTTTGAGGTTCCCCCCGATATTATCTTTCAGCATATTTGCGAGGAAAGCGGCAAGATCGCGACCGATTTTTGCACCAACGTTATCAAAGAAACCTATACAATTATGTCGGTACCAACCGATGATTGCAATATTTGTACCAGCCGCACCAGAAAGCAAAGAGAAAACCAGGCCGATTCTACCCAATCAATACGCTTCTGACACCAGGCCAAATGACACATCCTCTATGATTTAACGGCATAAGAAACAGATTCAAAAATCAGTTTACATAATGGAATCAAACGCATATATTAAAATGGTGATTTAATATTTCGATGACATAAAATGTCCGATAAAGGTAGGATAGCAAAATGAGACTCTATAATTACAAATTACTCTACTTAGCGTTAATTCCTTTTTTGATATCATATGCGCCCGCGAGATCTGAAACGATTACCTACAATGGTGGACCTCAACATACCGGCAAATACAATTCATCTCCCTTGACTGACCAAGGAAAACTAAAATGGAAATTCGCCGTTGAAAAGGGCATTTCTTCGCCACCACTGGTTAATAAAGGCGTAGTGTATTTTGCGGACTGGAACGGGACGTTATATGCGGTAGAATTATCTACCGGTTCTGAGATATGGAAAATTTATGTTGGCCCCAAGGGCATTAATGGTCCGCCCACAATTATAGATACAATTGCCTTTTGGGGATGCGGTGAAGGCAGCCTATACGCTATCCATATAGATTCCGGCCGCATAATTTGGAAAATGGATGCCGATGGTGTTAAGGCTGGGCGAGACGCGGCAATCTGCTTTCCTCCTTTAATCTACGAGGGCCGTGCCTTTTGTACAAGTCACGATAGCACCATGTACGCTATCAATATTCAAAACGGAGAAGTTTCGGGCCGCTTCCACACCGAGAATGGCATGTGTGCCAGTCCGTCTCTCTGGAATACTACAGTTTTTATTACGGACTGGAGTGGTAATGTATATGCTCTTGACCCTGTGTCACTATCTGAAAAGTGGCGGTTCAAGGCAAAGAAAAAAATCTATCACTCGCCAGCCATCTCAGATGGTATAGGATTTGTTAGCAGCCATGATAAACATGTTTATGCAATTGATCTAACAAACGGCAAAGAATTATGGAATTTTGAATCTGATGGTCCAATTAGCGGCGACCCCGCGATTTCCCATGGAATAGTGTTCTTTAATACGCTTTTTAGTCATTTATATGCGCTTGACTCTAAAACCGGTAAAGTAATCTGGGATTTAGCTTCTGAAGGTAAAGTCTATTCCAAACCTGCTATTGCGGGAGATGTATTATATTTTGGCTCCGGAGACAAAAATCTTTATGCCTTAGAGGTTAAGACCGGCAAAATACTATGGAAGTATCAAACTGAAGATATGGTCTGTTATCCAAGCATTTATAATGGTAATGTCCTTTTCGGAAGCGGAACGCATTTATACGTTTTAGAGTAATTTTATAGCGGGAATATCTGGAAATTTTTAAGATTAGCAAATATTATCCCACTATTCGCGATAGGCAATTTATTCCTTGACAATTTATGCCGCCAGTAACTATTTTGGCGCTTACAACAATTGATTTATTTGATTTTATACGCCTCCATACGAGGTTTTGCCCCCATTCAATTGCAATCCGTTACGATAAATCGATTTATGCCTGCTTTAAGCTACACATTTCTTTTTTGCTTTATAAATATTCAAGTCGTTAATTAATTTTAAGGTCATTCGTTAATAATCAACGTCTTGAACAGATTTGAGTCGATAAGATCAATTCCAATGATTTGATTGTTAATCTAAATATATATTACCAATTGTCGATATAGTAATTATGTAAATAGTCGCAATGTATTTGGGGGTGGATTTTGCGTATTCGAAACAGTATTCCTGATAATAACAATATTTTCATTATCAATACTCAAATAATTGTAAGTCTTGATAAATATCAAACTTCAGGGATAATTGATTATGTATAGTTTTAAGAATATATTCAAAAAGGATAGACCATTTTTGTATTTGACAATCATACTCACTATAAATTGGGTGACATTAATATGGTTAGGATGGATTGCTTATCATATGGATGATCATTTAAGGATTAGTGAAGAGCATGTGCGAATAGAAAATTTGAGGGGTATAATAATACATTTGGATGAAGTGCTGACAATGTCTGCCAAGATGGCGGCGGCTACAAATGATCTAAAATGGGAGAAGCGATATCGAAAATATGAAATTGAACTTGATGCTGCCATAAAGGAAGCAATTGCTATCTCATCTTCTATATTGGATGACAAATCGGCTCGAATGACTGATTCGGCCAACATTAAACTGGTTGCGATGGAAAATCAAGCCTTTGAATTGATCAGCCAAAATCGAGCATTTGACGCCCTGACGGTCTTAAACAGCGATGAATATAATAAGCAAAAGGTAATATATTCCAAAGGTATGGCTCAGCTCGATAAGTCCCTTCATTTTTACATAAATGCTGAAAATATCCATCTAAAAAGCAACTTTAAGATAATATTAATAGCGATTTTAATTGTCTTCCCGCTTTTGATGGTCGGCTGGATTTATGTCTTTCGAATCGTAAACAGATGGGAAGCTGTAATCGCCAAGAGCAATATTATTCTTGAAGAACGGACCCGGGAATTGGCATTATTAAACAGATCATTGGATAATAAGGTGATAGAACGCACCAAAGAATTGGAATATTCTAAGACGCAGGCTATAAAAATGAAGGAGACGGCGGAACGGGCAAAGCAGAAGGCAGAACAGTCGGAAAAAGCAATTTTTCAGAAGTCCTTTATGTTGGGCGAAAGAATCAAAGAGTTAAATTGTCTTATTGAAATCTCTAAGTTAAAAGAACGCATGGACATACCCTTTGAGGGCTTTCTTAGGTCGGTGGTAGATTTGATTCCTCCAGCCTGGCAGTATCCTGATATTACGGCTGCAAAAATATCAATTAATGGCACGATAGGCACAACCGATGATTTTGGCAAAACAGATTTCATTCAGAGTAGTGACATTATGGCCGCCGGTTCTAAAATAGGCATAATCGAAGTATGTTACCTGAAAGAAAAAGCTGAGTTCGATGAGGGTCCTTTTTTAAAGGAAGAGAGACATCTTTTGGATACCATCGCACGTGAGATCGCAGATTATTATACACGTCTTGAAGTTAATAAAGCTCTTTCCGCGAGCACAGCTCGTTATATGGCAATGATAAACACCGTCCCAGCCATAATGTATATAGAAGATATTGACCATTGCTTTGTAGAAGTCAATCAGGCGTTTTGTGATTTTGTGGGGAAACCCCGTGATGAAATTATTGGCAAGAATGTTCTCGATTTATTCCCAGAGGATATTGCAGAGCAGTATCATCAAGACGATAAAATCGCCATGGATGAAGACAGGACAATAACGAGTCAGGAAAAAGCAATCCTCATATCTGGCAAACAGATTAAATGGATAGCATCTACAAAAGTGCCTTTACACGATAGACAGGGATCAGTTGAAGGAGTAGTCGGTTTAATCCAGGATGTAACCGAAAATCACTTCAGTCGTGAGCAGTTAATGCAGACTGATAAATTGGCAGCCATAGGAACTCTCGCTGCCGGAGTCGCTCACGAAATAAATAATCCCATTGGATTTATTAACTCCAATCTCAATACAATGGATAAATACCTGCAGGTCATTAACAAATATGTTAAGCCAGCAGAAAGTCCGGATACTGAAGAACAAAATCAAATCAGTGAAATAATGGATGATTTTAAAGATGCGATCGCTGAATCGATGGAGGGAACCGAACGCGTAAAAAAAATAGTCGCTGATCTTAAAAGTTTTTCACGTGTTGACAAGGTAGAAAAAGATTATGCCTGTATCAATGAAGGACTGGAGAGTACCCTTAACATCGTCTGGAATGAACTAAAATATAAATGTACCGTTGAAAAAGATTTCGGGAATATTCCGGAAATTTCTTGCATGGCGAATCAATTAAATCAAGTATTTATGAATCTGCTGATAAATGCCGGGCAGGCAATTTCGGAATCGGGCACTATCTATATAAAAACCTGGGCAGAATACAAAAATATCTTTATTTCAATTAGAGATACCGGACAGGGAATTCCTCCTGAAAAAATTTCCCGAATTTTTGAACCCTTTTTTACGACTAAAGATGTTGGCAAGGGCACGGGGCTGGGATTGAGTTTGAGTTATGATATAATTCAGAAGCATGGTGGCGATATTAATGTACATAGTGATTTGGGAATTGGCACTGAATTTATAATTTCATTACCGATGGAAGGGCGATTGGAGGAGCAGCATGCCTGATTGCAGGACAATTTTAATTGTGGATGATGAATTGAATGTTCTCAAATCACTGAAAAGGTTACTTTTGGGGAACGATTATAAATTACTTACGGCAACAAGCGGAAAAGACGGTTTGGACATTCTTAAAGAAAATAAAGTACAAATCGTGATATCTGATTATCGCATGCCCGAAATGACCGGCGTGGAATTTTTGAATATCGTTAAGGATAAATATCCGGATACGATTCGAATGATACTGAGCGGTTATGCCGATGTTAGCGCCGTTGTTGAAGCAATTAACGAAGGCCATGTATATAAATTTATTGGCAAACCATGGAATGATCAGGAAGTCATAACTACTATAATGAGAGCATTTGAACAGCAACAACTCAGCTCTTATGTTGATAAATTAAATATTGAGCTTCAAAATCGAAATCAGGAATTGGAATTATTGACAAAATCATTGGAAGAGAAGGTGGCTCATCGGACACGCGATCTGGAGATGAAGAATCGTGCCCTGATTGTGGCTCAAAACATTCTTAATCGTTTACCGACCGGCGTAATGGGGATCGATTCTGATATGACGGTCGTTTATATGAATAATTCTCTGGGCGATTTTATAGACACATCAGAATTAAATCTCGGCCAATCCCTGGACGGAGCTATTGACAAATATATCCTTAAATTGATCACTGAATCAATTACCAACCAGAAGATTAAAGGCTGCCGGATTGATTCTGAAAGCATGATCATCATGATTTGTACACCGCTAACCAATAACGCGGGTATGATATGCACTTTTTACAATGGTTTTACGGAAAATCATGATTGCCTCGCGATTGACAAAGCCTTAACGGAAAGGGAGACAATTGGCTAATAAGTTTATGCATACCATTTTGGTTGTGGATGATGAAGAAGGGGTTCTAAAATCTTTACGCCGCCTTTTAAAATCACCTAAGGTCAAGGTAATTACGGCCACAAGTGGACGCGAAGCCATAGAGCATCTTAAGAATAATAATATCTCCCTGATTATTTCAGATCAACGGATGCCCGAAATGACCGGGGTTCAATTTCTGAATAAGGCCCGTGATATTTCCCCGGAAACGATTAGAATATTATTGACCGGTTATGCCGATATTGATGCTACCATAGAAGCCATAAATGACGGCGCCGTGCGGTATTATTTCAATAAACCATGGGATAATGATATATTTACAAGTCGTATAAGTGAATCACTGGAACAATTCAGAATTACCGCTGAAAACAACCGCCTGAAAATTCTTACTGAACAACAGAAAGAAATATTATCTAAAATGAATGAAACCCTCGAGCAAAAGGTCTCTGATCAGGTCCATCAAATCAAAATTCAACACAAGGAATTGCATCGTTCCTTCATGGATACAATAAAGGCAATATCATCAATTTGTGAATTGCGGTTTAAAGAAGTAGGCAGTCATTCTCAGAGAGTTGCTGCGATGGCAAAGGAATTCCTGAATCTCCTTAAAATCAATAAAAAAGAGTATCAAGACATTATCGTGGCGGCTTTATTACACGATATCGGAAAAGTGGCAATTCCTGATGAAATAATTGACAAAAAACCGATTCATTATACTGACCGGGATAAAGAAATTCTCATGACTCATTCTGTTTTAGGACAAAGCTGTCTATGCGGAATAAAGGGTTTTGAAGAGATCAGTATTATTGTCCGCCATCATCATGAAAATTATGACGGCGGCGGCTCACCTGATAGTATCAGAGGAGATGGGATACCGCTGGGAGCGCGAATTATTAGAATTGCAGATGCCTTTGATCGCGTCGCCTTTGTGTCCGGTTACCCGGATATGAAACGGCTGAACTCGGCAACGGCACACCTTCTGGAATACACCGGCTCAAAATATTGCCCGGATTTATTAAGATTATTTATCGAAAACAACATATGCAAAATATACTTTCAGGATGATTATGCGGATGAGTATATGGTCAAGCCGGGTGATTTGAAACAGGGCATGGTTATCGCAGGGGATGTTCATACAAAAAGTGGATTGTTCGTAATTCCCAAAGGCGCCAGACTTTCGAGTGGAATGATAAAGCGAATAATTAAGATGGATAAATGTGACCCTATTACCAAAGGCATCAAAATTATAAAGCAGATAAATCATGAGGATAATCATGAAATACCACAACATATTATTGGTTGATGATTCACCTAATGTATTAAAAGCGTTGAAACGTATTTTTCGATTAACGGCAGGTTACACGATATTTTCCGCCGAATCGGGTCACGAGGCACTGGGAATTTTGGAAAACCATGAGATTGATATTTTGATTACTGATGAAAACATGCCTAAAATGACGGGAACCGAGCTTTTGAACACCATTAGGGTTTTATATCCGCAAGTTATTAGATTTATGCTTACAGGACAATCTGATATTGAAATTGCAAAAAAGGCAATTAACAATGGTGAAATATATCGGTTTTTCACTAAACCCTGCGATGATTTTGAATTACTAATTGCTGTTCGGTACGCTCTCGAAAGAAAAAACCTTGAAATTGAAAACGCAAAATTACAGGAAATTGTCAAGAGACAAGAAAATACTCTTAGAAATATTGCCAGTCAACATCCCGAATTACTAAAGTTATAAGGCGGGGATAGTAACTATGTATAGGTGGCGAATGCAATGAACGTTAAAAACCCGAATCAGTTCAATGAGTCTAATGTCAATAGAAATGTTAAAAGCAGTATTGATAATGAATTGCTGAATGATAAGTCGATATTAGAAGATAGATTAGATTGCACACCTGATAAAGAAGCAAATAACCGCCCAATACAAACTACGATCCCCCAAAATAGGGAGATCATTGAATTTGAAAAACATGTCGATCGCTGTCTTTCAATGATCTTACATTATAAGGAAGTCCGGATAATCGCCAAAGTTATAAAGGAAATCCATCAAAAGCAATTAAAGGAAGAATAATTGTATGGTGCAGGATGTTAAAAATTGTATCACTGATTTGAGAGGGTTACCCTCACAGCCGGTTGTTATTCAAAAATTACAAGCTCTAATGACCAAACAAAATGCAAATAGCCATGAGGTCGCCAGAATTATTGAAACTGATCAGGGATTCACCGCTCGAGTATTAAAGCTTGTCAATTCATCATTCTATGGATTACCCCGGAGCATATCATCTGTGGACGAAGCCATCACTATCTTAGGTTTTAATTCAGTACATCAATTACTCTTAACCACATCAATATTGAATTCAATTAAAATAGAAGACGAATCCTTTGAGTTATCCGAGTTTTGGAAACATTCTTTTGCCGTTGGTGTAATCGCCAAACATTTGCTGGCAAAAAGATCTAAGGATGAACAGGACGAAGCATTTATCAGCGGTGTATTGCATGATATAGGTAAATTAATCATGGTCAACAATGATTCGGTAAAATTTGCAGAATTTTTTTCAGGTAAAGAAAAGGCAACTAATTTGAAAGAGGAAAACGAATATTTTGGAATGGATCACCAGTCGCTCGGAGAATTACTGGCCAAAAAATGGAATTTTCCTGAAAAGATTCGCATAACTATCGGTTCACATCATCAACCGATAATGGATTCGGAAAACACACGATTGATAGCATGTGTATATATCTCCGATATTATTGCGCATGCTATGGATATTGGGAATAGCGGTACTTATTATATATCAGAATTTTCCTGTGAAGCATGGAAGATTTTGGATATTAAGATGGATGATTTAAAATCATTCTTGTCAAAAGCATGTTTTGAGATAAACGAAACCGAACAATTGCTCTCTGACCTTAATTAGGCAAAGATATATACTGAATTAAAAGGACAAACATTAGCTATGACGCCGGAAGTATTACAAAAAAAAGAAAAACAATCAAATCTGGTTTCTGATTCCCAATTAACTGCGCCTGATATTCAAAGAGCAAGTAAAACTGAAGCAAATTCACTTACTCCGGAAAACACACACAAGCATAGTGTTCTTTTAGTAGATGATGAGATTCACGTTTTAAAAGCTCTCAAACGAGTTTTTGCCAGCGAAGATTATAATATTCTGACCGCCGAAAATGCCGCTAATGCTCTCGATATTCTTACTCAAAATAGTGTAACATTAATTATTAGTGATCAAAGAATGCCTCAAATGTCGGGAACCGAACTTTTGAGAATTATAAGAGAGAGATACCCGAAAATTATTAGAATAATGTTAACAGGAAATTCGGACACCGATACGGTTATGCAAGCCGTCAATAATGGGGCCGTCTATAAATTTATAACCAAGCCATGGAATGATAATGATTTACTCTTAACTATTCGGCTTGCACTCAAACAATACGATTTGATTCAGGAAAATGCCGCTCTTAAAAAAATCAGCAGAGACAAAGAAAAAGAGATAGCAAAACTAAAACAGTTTGCCGGAGCAAAAAAATCGACTCTCAGCTCGGCGCTGGCTTCAAAAGGGCAACTCGCTCCCGGACAAATCGAAATGCTCGAAAAATATTGTGCCAAAAACAATTGTGCCCTGGTCAAAGGTATAATCGAGTTGGGAATGATTGACGAATCCGAACTATTTCGATTTGTTTATCTGGAATGTAAGACTGAGCATATAGTTCTGGAAAAATCTACTCTTGATATCAAACTTGCCAAGCTTTTCCCCAGAGAAATCTGCGAAGCTGGTTGCTTTGTACCGGTTAATTTGAAAAGTAACAATCTCCTGATTGCTATGGCAGATCCATTAGATTTAATGCAAATTGATTATTTGAGTTTTAAAACACAATACAATATACAAACCCGCTTGGCACAAATAAGCGAAATAGATAATGCGATAAAATATATTTATTATGATTTTGAAAATGATGGTGTTGATTATTTGGATGATTTAGAATTTGGTGATGGTTACGATAAAATAGATGTTTTATTGGATGATGAGGTTGTGGAAACTCCCGAACAGCTCATGAAAAATTCCGAGTCACCGTCTGCCATAAAAATGGCAAATGCAATTGTTTCCGATGCCATAAAAATCGGCGCCAGCGATATCCATATTGAGCCAAAACCCAAATACTCATTGGTGCGATATCGAGTTGACGGACTTCTGCAAACTAAAATCAAATACCCATCTGTTTTGCATTCACCAACCGTATCAAGGCTTAAAATACTTGCCAAAATTGATATTACCGAGCGAAGAATTCCGCAGGACGGCAGAATCAGTGTTAAAACCTGTGATAAAATAATTGACATCAGAATGTCAACTATGCCGACTATTTATGGTGAAAAAATAGTATGTCGTTTGCTGGATAAAACTGCATCAATATGGACTCTCGATAAAATCGGTATATCCGGCGAGTTATTTAAAAGATTAGAAAATATCATCAATATTCCCCAAGGCTTGATAATTGCAACCGGCCCTACCGGAAGCGGAAAAACAACCTCCCTTTATTCTATGATGAATGAGAGATCCTCACCCACCCTAAACATGGTAACAATTGAAGATCCGGTAGAATACCTCATGGATGATGCAGCACAGGTTCATATTCATGAGAAAATCGGTTTAACGTTTGCAGCCACTCTACGATCTGCATTAAGACAAGATCCGGATATTATTCTTGTTGGCGAAATTAGAGACTATGAGACCGCCATGGCGGCGTTTCAAGCGTCAATGACTGGTCATCTGGTCTTCACTACTCTGCATACAAATAGTACAATAGCTACTATAAGTAGATTGTTGCACATTGGTATTGAACCCTTTCTGGTGGCATCAGCGGTTAATGGGATATTTGCCCAGAGGTTGGCAAGAAGAATATGCCCGTATTGCAAAGATCTACAAGCATATGATAGGGAACTGATTACTAAGCTGGGAGTTACTGACCGTCAAATGCCCGATGAACTTTTCTATGGCAAAGGTTGCGAACATTGCAACCAGACAGGATTCATTGGGAGAATAGGCATATTTGAGATATTTCAAATGACCGAGGAATTTCGCCAATTTCTGACTACTAACTTTAAGGAAACGGAACTTTCTCATATGGCACATGAACTTGGTATGGAGACATTATTAGATGATGCTATAAACAAAGTTAAAGAAGGGGTCACTACACTGGAAGAAATACTTCGTATTTTGGGCCCCACAGCAGAATATGAAATCAATTGCCCGAAATGTAATTATAAACTTGATCCTGATTTTCTCAATTGTCCCCAATGCGGATTGGCACAAAAGATCTTATGTAAAAGCTGCAAATCCCAACTTTTGGCGGAATGGAAATTATGCCCACACTGCGGAATAGATAATCCATTCGCATCGAAAAAATAGCTGCAACTGTGGCTTAGATTTCAACTACACATGTCCGAATTGTCTGACGACGTACAGTCTTTAATAATCGAGAAGTACAAGAATGCCCGAAGCAAAGAGGTTTCTGCTGCGTCCGTAAACATAGAATTGGCGTGCCTGAAACATATGTTCACGAAGGCCATAGAATGGGACATCGTTGTCGATAATCCAGTGAAGCGAGTTAAGCTTTTCAGGGAAAACTCCGGTAGGATTCGGTACTTAACGAAGCCAGAAATTCAGCGATTATTAAGTGAATGTCCAGACCGCTTACTACCGATAGTAATAATGGCTATTTATACGGGTATGCGGCTCGGAGAGATTTTGAACTTAGGATGGGAAGACATTGACTTTAACCAAAAGACAATATATATTCTGGATTCAAAAAGCGGATATGGCCGAGATATACCGATGTCGGAGCCAATAATGTTTGCGATTAAAGGTATGCCGAAAAGAACTGAGTACATATTCACGAGACCAAACGGTAAGCAGATAAATGATTTTCGTACTGCTTATGCCAATGCGCTCAAAAAGGTGAATATCGAAGATTTCACTTTTCATGATCTGAGACATACATTCGCCTCTCATCTCGTAATGAATGGAACGGATTTGTTCACGGTAAAAGAGTTGATCGGGCATCAGACAATAGAGATGACACTTAGATATTCACACCTCAGTCCGGAGCATAAAAGGCATGCAGTGGAGTCTTTGAAGTATTTCAATGGACACTATTTGGACACCCGAAAGGAATCACTGAAGCAATCATCTACGTAACTTATTGATACACAACAATGCCGGAGTGGTGAAACTGGTAGACGCAGGGGACTCAAAATCCCCCGGTGGCAACACTGTGTCGGTTCGAGTCCGACCTCCGGCATTTTATTCATTTCTCACAGGAAAATATATAGATTATTCACACTCACACGGCCCATCACCAGCACGAAATATATGATTTATCAGCCAGACCGCATCGAATACACTAACGCTCTCATCGCAATTGACATTAGACGCCTGAATCGGTTCTGGAGCCAGCCCGCCCCTGAAAATATGATTTATAAGATATACCGCGTCAGACACATTGACTCTTCCATCGCCATTGACGTTCCCACATAGATATTCTATTATTTTTGCCAGATAGAAACTTGAACCATTCACAAATGATGTGCTCGTGCCAACCATGGCGAAACCGCCGTCGGCAGTCGCGACAACGGACCTGCCATGATCGTCATCAACTCCTCCAACGGTATAGACCCAGAGTGAATCGCCTTCCGAGTCTAACTTGATAAAGTTGAAATCCCGCCGATGAGAGGATACCCATATCCACCCCCCAACCATTAACCCACCGTCCGGAGTTGGCACTATAGAATAGTTTTTTTCATTGGCAACATATCGCGAGATTGATTTTGACCAGATGGTATTTCCTTCAAAATCTACTTTTAATACATGTCCGGCCGCTCTGGCCTGGCCCGTCATAACTATTCCATCATCTACTTTACAGACGCCGTTCAACTCGTCATAATGATCGGTCAATACATAGGTTGAATCCCATAATTTAGTTCCCCACTGATCAGTTCTGAATACTCTATAATCATAATTCGAAGTGTAGGGTTGGTCATTGTGACCGGCAACGATAAATCCACCATCCGGCATCTCGGTTATGAATTTACCATCCTGATATCCAAACTCGCCATAATGATAAGCCCAGATATAATCCCCGTCTTTTGTTAATCTCAAAATAAACGCCTGGTTTGAGTATGATATGTTTATTACTCCGGTGATGGCATAACCGCTGTCTAATGTTTGAACGGCATAGAGAGGATAACCGTTTCCATCCAACTGAATAAACGGATAAGTCCATGTCGTGTCCCCGACGGAATCCGTTTTAACAATCCAGACGCGGTTATCCCGGGGCGAAGAAAATGCGTCGCTATATGCGCTTATCAGATAACCTCCGTCAAATGTCTGGATAACATGGAAACCCGTTTCATGATGACTATCGCCTATCAATTTTGACCATTCCAGACTGCCGTCACGATCGGTTTTAATCAGGTTAATGTCGAATTGTGTCTCACCTTCTATCTGAGCGCATCCGACCATAACAAAACCGCTATCATGTGTTTCCTGAATGCAGTTTACCGAATCGAAATATCCTTTCCAGTAATTCCTTGTCCAGACGGTATCAACGCTTTGCGCAAAGGTGATCTTTAGTGGCGATAATATTATGACTAATATCAGGAATAACTCGAAAATGACGCTCATTAGTAGATTCATTCTTCCCCTTAATTTCCGTAAAAGTAATTGTTGTTATATTAAATATACCGCAAAGTAAAAAATATGTCAATATCTCAATTCTCGTTAATACCCGATCGAACAACCGTCTTTCCGCGGATCGGAACCTCCAAAATAGCGCAGGGGGTTATCTTCGCGCCAAATTCCTTGATATCCGCCATAAACCCCTTCATCCGGCAATATTCGATGCCCTAAATCCTCAAGTCCTTGCTTGATATTTTCGGGAAGATGCCGCTCCAATCCAACCCTTCCTCCATCACTTGATTTTATTCCCGTCGGTGTTGAACTCCCAAAATGACAAATGCGAGGCTGTTCGCCTGCCTGCTGGGGCGACATTCCAAAATCAATAATATTCATCAATACTTGCGCCTGTCCCTGAGGCTGAAAATCACCCCCCATGACTCCAAATGAAAAAACCGGTTTTCCGTCTCGGGTCACAAATCCCGGCATTATTGTATTGAACGGCCTCTTATGCGGTTCATATTTATTAAAATCATTTGGATTTAATGAAAACAGGTGTCCCCTGTTCTGGAGAGCAAATCCGAGTTTATCTGGTACCATTTGAGAACCGAAACCATGATATATGCTTTGGATAAGAGATATCATGTTACCATCCTTATCGGCGGCCGTTAAATAAATAGTATCGGACATTCGATCCCCCGCTGATAATTTACTCAAAGCCCGATTCGGATTAATTAATGCCGCTCTTGCCCTCGCGTATTCCTTCGATATAAGTTCTTCCAGAGGGATTTTAGCGAAATCCATATCGGCATAATAAATGGCCCTGTCTTCATAAGCCAGCTTCTTGGCCTCGATTAAAAGATGTAAATGCTCGACCGAATTTGGTTTCAGCGATCCGATATCAAAAGTGTCCAAAATATTCAATATCTGTAAAGCCGCTATCCCCTGACAATTGGGCGGAATTTCCCGAATATCATAACCTCTATAATTCGAAGTGACCGGCTCAATCCACTCCATTGTATACTCATTAAAATCTTTCAATGAAAGACGTCCGCCGTTGGCTTCCGAAAAACGGACTATTCTTTCGGCAATCTCTCCTTGATAGAAAGAATCGATTCCATCTCTCAATAATATTCCATAAAAATCGACGAGACCGGAATTCCTGAATATTTCCCCAAACCCCGGCGTTTGCCTCCCGGGGGCAAATGTCTCACTAAGAGAAAGATACTCCGTCGACTTTACTTTTTCCCAACTCCGAGATATAACCGGCGATACCGGAAAGCCATCTTCGGCATAGTCGATTGCCGCCTCAAACAATTTATCATAATTTAGGTTTGCGAACTTTTTACGCAACGCCTCCCAACCGCTAACGCATCCCGGAACGCTCCACGATAATGGACCATACAGTGGAATTTCCTTTAATCCCAGATCATGAAAGTCAGAAAGCTCTAGATTAAATGGCGACCGTCCGCTGGCATTGAGGCCATATAGCCTTTTATCTCTTTCCAACCATACTATCGCGAATAAATCACCCCCCGGCCCGCAACTCATCGGCTCCACAACACTCAATACGGCGTTGGCGCAAATCGCGGCGTCTATGGCATTCCCGCCTGATTTCAAAATATCAATCCCGGCCATACTGGCCAATGGCTGACTGGTGCAAACAATGCCGTTCCGGCATACAACCGTCGATCTATTCTGATTCCTGTTTTTCAGAATATTAGTGTCGATATTCATTTAAATCATTTCCTTATGATTCCGTTTTCAAGACAATCAAGATAAGAATAGACAAACGAAAGCTGCAGTTTATTAAATCCGATTATTTACTTCTGATCTCTTTTCTTCAACTCCCGGAGGATTTTTTCCGCCGTGATAGGCAGCTCTTTAATTTGAATTCCAATGGCATCAGAGATAGCGTTGGCGATAGCGCCGATAACCGGCAAAGTCGATCCTTCTCCGACTTCCTTTGCTCCAAACGGCCCCTGCGGTTCATATGAATCAACAATATTACTATCAATAGGCGGAACATCCTTGGCCGTGGGTATCAAATAATCATGCAGGTTGGGATTTAAAATATTGCCTTTTTCATCGAACTGCATATCCTCCAGCAGAGTTTCACCCAGCATCATGGCGATAGCTCCCTCCGCCTGACCCTCAACCGCCATCGGATTAATCGGAGTACCGACATCATGAGCGTCGGTAAACTTAACGACTTTCACCCGTCCCGTTTCAATGTCAACATCAACCTCACAGACGCAGGCGGTAAATGAATAAGCCGGCGATGTACCCACTGTTGCTCCCTTAAAATCACCACCTAATCCTTCCGGGGGAGAATAATGCCCCCTTCCCAAAAGCGGTCCGTTTTCTGAAAAATACTTCGCCGCCACTTCATGCCATGCAGTCCAATTATCTTCATTACCCTTTTCATAAACTCGATTCTTCCTTATATCAATTTTGTTAACAGGCAATTCCATCATTCCCGAGGCCGTTTTTATCATCTGCTTCTTGACATCTTCTCCGGCCATCTTGGCGGCATTGCCACCCATCAGTGTTACTCGCGACGAATATGCCCCGAATCCAAGTGGCGTTAAATCCGTGTCGGCATATACGATCTTTATTTTGTCGAATGTTATTCCCATGGCTTCGGCCGCTATCTGCGGCAAGATCGTCGATGAACCCTGGCCGATCTCTGTTTCCCCGGTGTATAGCGTCACCGTATGTCCATCTTCACTGACTTTAATTACGGCGTTCGAATGAGGGAATTTTGAGCGGTAAATCGGATAACCGGCGCCGCTGACAAAACCGCCGCAGCCAATTCCAATGCCTTTACCAAAAGGCAGCTTACCCCATTTTTCATCCCAGCCGCTGCGCTTTCGAACCGTTTCAAGACAAGCTTTCAATTCGCATGACCCTATATCAAGATCATTAATGGTTCTGGTATCGGGATCCATGGCGTTTTTCATCCGAACATCAATCGGGTCCAATCCGAGTTCAACCGCCATTCTGGTCATCAGGCTTTCAAAAGCGAATCTCGGATGGGGACATCCATGCCCCCGCATCGCTCCGCAGGCCGGTAGATTCGTGTTTACTCTATATCCATCAAATTTGAAATTGGGTATTTTATATAGAGTCGGCACCATCGCTCCGGCATAATAAACCGCGACTACACCGTACGAACTATAGGCCCCGCCTTCCAGAATTGCCTTTTCTTTAACGGCAGTAATCGTACCATCTTTTTTCATACCGATTTTTAAATCGATAATTTGTTTATGCCGTCCCCGGCAATGATAAAACATCTCCGACCGGGTATAACGCATCTTAACCGGCTGGCCGCATTTTTTGGATAACAGAGCCGCGCAAATTTCCAAAGGATTCGTTTCGGCCTTACCTCCAAATCCACCGCCGCAATACGTTCCGATAATCCTGATATCACCGTCGGGCATATCCAGAAGACGCGACAATTGATAACGCACATAATGGACAACCTGCGATGTCGTATAGACTGTCACCCGTTCGTCTCCACCCCATTCGGCGACTGCGCAATGCGGCTCCATCGGACTTTGATAGGTGCGATTCCCGGAATACGAATCGGACATAACCAGATCGGCTTCTTCAAATCCCTTCTCTACATCTCCAAAATTCCAATCAACCCGGGTATTAATGTTATTGGGATATTTCTTGTGGACAACCGGAGCGCCTTCTTTCATGGCCTCATGCGGGTCAAAGACCGGTTCCAGTTCCTCATATTCAACGTCGATTAATTCCATCGCCTTCAGGCACGTCTCTTCATCAACGGCAGCGATGGCCGCCACCTCATCGCCCACATGGCGAACCTTTTCCTTGGCCAGAATATGCTCATCGTAGCGCGCCGGGCTGACACCATACATGGTATCGGTTACATCGGTTCCGACTAAGATGGCCTTGACACCTTCAATTTCAAGAGCCTTGCTGATATCTATACTTTTTATCCTCGCGTGGGCGTATGGGCTCGTCAGGATTTTGCCCCAGAGCATATTGGGTAATTTGATATCATCGGGATATTTTGCTCTTCCTGTAACTTTCTCATACGCGTCTTTCCTCGAAAATCGCCCGCCCACTACTTCTTTGCCTTCCGGGAGTGTCACGGTTCGAGTGGCATTTTCTCTGTATTTTTTCCAATGTTGAATAGCTTCGACTATTTTGGTATATCCTGTACAACGACACAGCGTCCCGCTTAACGCCTCTCGGATTTCATCTTCCGCCGGATCAGGATTATTATCAAGCAATGCCTTAGTCGTCAGAACCATTGCCGGGGTGCAGAAACCGCATTGAATTGCGCCTTCCTCGATAAACGCGCGCTGCACCGGATGTAATTTATCACCAATAGCCAGGCCCTCGATTGTAACGATTTCCTTGCCCTCAGCCTCCAATGCGAGTATCAAACATGTATTCATCGGTTGATTATCAATCAAAACCGTACAGCATCCGCAATCTCCCGCCCCGCATCCATTTTTGACTCCGGTTAATCCGATCTGTTCGCGCAATACATCAAGAAGCGTGGTCGCACCCGTTACCGGAACCGTATGTCTATTTCCATTAACTTTGAGCTCTAATAAATATTTTACGGCCATCTCTTCGTCTATTCCATTTCTATTTTGATTCAATCAAATCACGAACCCGGCTTAGCGCTCGCACGGTTAATACACGGACCAGATCTCGTCGATATTCATCACTGCCCCGCAAATCGGTAATCGGCATGGCTTCAGTGCTGGCGATTTGCGCCGCGTTTGAAATCGCATCATCATCCAATTGTTTTCTAACCAGTGACGCGCCCGCTTTCCTGGCTGCCAACGGTATCGGAGCCACTGAACCCATTACAATCCGCGACATCCGGCAAACATCACCGTCCATTTCGATATAGGCGGCAATACTGGCCACAGCCAGAGAATTGGCCGCCCTCCGTCGAAATTTTTGATAATTTCCCGCCGCATTCGGAGGTTTCATTGGAATAATAATTTGAGTCAAAATCTCATTTTCTTCTCGGACCGTTTCACGATTCCCGATAAAATAATCTCCGAGAGGTATCGTGCGCCGTCCCTTAACCGAAACCAGTTCCACTTCGGCTCCAAGTGAAATCAAGACCGGCGGAAAATCGCCGCAGGGAACGGCGCTGCAAATATTGCCCGCGATCGTTGCCCGATTGCGAATTTGAGGCGATGCAAACTTTACAACCATGCGTGACAGCTCGGGCAAGTATTCATTTATTACTGGTGAGTTTTCTACCTCTGTGGCCGTGCATCCCGCGCCAATAACGATTGAATTATCCTGCTGGTAAATTTCTCGCAATTCCGCCAATTCCGAAATGGAAATAACGTTTTCCGCACGACGCAGTTCGGTATCGAAATCGACTACAAGATCCGTACCCCCGGCAAGGATACGGGAATTCGGCAACTCTTCCAAAAGTCTGCAGGCGTTTTCAACACTTCCCGCCTTGTGATAATCATAATTACTCATAAATTATTCATCCATTGAGGTTACTTATCAAGAATGATATAGTACTTATCCTACAAATCTTCGACGCAATATAGAGCATACAATAAGGAATGCCAAATATTATAGTCCAATTTCACGATTCCAGGTTACATATAGAAAATTGGCAAAGCCTCTTTCATTTCTTGTATAAAATCTTCCCCCCCACTATTGTATAAAGAACTTCACAATTAGAAATTTCATCCTCCTGAACCGTCATGATATCATTGGACAAAACAACCATATCAGCCAACTTACCGGGTGTGATTGAGCCTTTAATATCCTCGTCATACGACGCATAAGCGGCATTTATCGTATACGACTTCAGGGCTTCTTCCCGGGTCATTTTTTGATCCGGATAAAATAGCGAGCCGTCCGGCAGTTTCCGTGTCACCGAAGCGTAAAAACATTCCAGCGGATTTACATTTTCAACCGGAGTATCGGTACCGTTGACAATCTTCGCTCCCGAATTTATTAACGTACGCCACACATACGCGCCTTCCTCAATCCGTTTATCGTCGAGCCGTTTATTTACCCAGGGACCATCGGACGTGCAATGGATTCCCTGCATTGAGGCTATTACCCCCAATTGTCCAAATCTTGGAATATCATCCGGATGCAAATGCTGCGCGTGTTCAATTCGCCAGCGCAAATCTTTACCGCCCGCAATGGCTCCCTCGTAAATATCCAGAGTTTCCCGATTACCTCTATCTCCGATAGCATGAGTACACAATTGAAATCCATTTTCGACAGCCAATCGAGCCGTTTCCCGCATATCCTCGATAGTTTCGGTATTTAGACCGGTACTCGTCGGGATATCAATATAAGGCTCCAAAAGCCAGGCTCCGTGCGAACCCAACGCGCCGTCTATCACCCGTTTTATTGAGCGCACCGTTAAATGATTATTTCCATATCCGATTATCTTATAATCCCCAAGACAACCGATTAAGCTATCATATTTTTCCCCGATCATTGCGTTTATTCGGATATTTAATATTCCCCGATCAATTAATTCCTTATAAAAATCAATAGTCCTGAATGTTACTCCCGCGTCGTGAAAACCGGTAACCCCATTGGCCAAACATTCCTCAACGGCCAATTGCACCGCCTTGAGCCGCTCGGCCTCAATTTCTTCTTCAGAGCGATTATCATAATATCCCTTGTAAGGATCATAGATCAGGTCTTCTGCCGTTTCACGAAATACACCGATCGGATTTCCCTTTGCGTCCCGGACTATTTCACCGCCTTTCGGATCAGGAGTATTTCTATCGATACCGGCCAATTCCAAAGCTTTGGCATTGGCAATTACCGAATGACCGCTGGCATGTTCAAGAAGCACCCGATTGTCAGGAGATACTTCGCTCAATTCCGTATGATAAGGCAGCCCGTTAACATTCGGATTTGGTATCTCATCCCATTTATCCTGATGCCACCCGCGCCCCAGTATCCATTCCCCGGGTTGAGCCTCGTCAACCGCTTTGCGAACCATCTCAACAATTTCATTCCAGTTTTTAGCTTCGGCCAATCTCAGTTTCATGCGGCTTCGTCCCAAACCCATAAAGTGCCCATGTCCTTCTATAAACCCGGGTATTACCAGTTTGCCTTCAAGATCAATTGTTTGAGTATAGGACCCCACATAAGCCTGGATGTCCCTACTCTTGCCAATCGCTATTATTTTGTCACCTTTGGCCGCGACCGCCTCGACCTGTGGGTTATTCTCATCGACCGTCACAATTTTACCATTTAGCAAAACTAAATCAGCTATTTCCGGCGATGTACCACATGAATTCAGGATCAACAGTATCGCGGCAAAGATAATCGGACCAATCAATCTTAATTTAGATAGACAATTTTTTCTATTCATTTATTTCTCCCTGTATTCAATTTAAATTCATTTACTATAAAATGGTTTCCATTTTTCAGCCGATGGTTTTTCCGTAATCAGGCTCCCGATAATCAAACAAAAAAGAGAAATACCCAGTGCCGGATAAACCGTTGGAATATCGAACGGCTGATTTCCAAATTCCCAGATTAGGGTTACCAGCATACCGGATGCGATAGAACTCACTCCCCCCGCGGCCGTAGCCCGCTTCCAGAAAAACGCCCCCAGTAACGCCGGTGTGATACCCACACCGTACATAGTGTAAGCGTAAATCGCCATCTCCAAAATTTTTGTAAAATATCTAACCTGCACAAAAGCGATCACTCCCAATAACACGACAACTATACGCAGATATAAGACCATTTGCTTTTGAGATATATCAGGATTAATAAATCGTTGATATATGTCCCGCATCACGTTCGTCGCCGGCACAAGCAAAAACGAATCTGCCGTCGATACAATAACGGCGACTATCGCCGCCAGGCATAAGCATCCGATTAATAGCGGCAAACCAAATCGCACCGAATGCAATATTACCATTTCCGATTCGATATCGGTAAACAGCGCGCTTCCTATTATGGCCAATACTACAATTAGCGTCTCGACGATAATCGTTCCGATAATCCATCCAATAACAGCTCTTTTGGCCGTATTTTCATTACGAGCCGAAAAAAACCTTTGATACATACCCGATTCACCCAGGAGTAATAACATTGTCGGGAGCGAATAAGCCAGTGCCTCGAATAAAGTCAGTTTTCCCAGAGGCTCAAAATGAGTCTCCGGCAAACGTGCCATCACCCCGCTCCATCCTCCGGCGTTATCAAGGAAAAAAGGTAGTGCGACGAAAAACCCGACAACCATGATTATGCCGTTGACGACATCGGTATAGGCGACCGATATCATTCCGGCCAGGACAGTGTAGCCGATTACAAACAGAGCCGTAATGATTATCCCCTGGTCCACCGATATTCCTGTTACCAGATTCAACACCATTCCACCGGCCCGAAACTGATAACTGACGATTGCCGTATATGCGATAATCGTCACAATCGTTCCCAACACCCGTGCCCATTTGTTATAGCGTGCTTCCAGAATGTCCGGCACCGTGTATTGCGCGAAAGCCCGCACCCGTCCGGCAATGAAATAAAGGATGATCAATGCGACCCAAACTCCGGCGTTAAACCAAAGCGCCGGCATACCGTTATCATACGCCAATCCCGCACCGGCAATAATAGAACCGGAACCAATCCAGGTTGCCAGAAGCGTCCCTATCAGAACTTTCGAAGACAGCCTGCGCCCCGCTACCATAAAATCATCCTGTGATTTTACATATTTACTGCGATAAGCGCCGACTCCGATTAAAATTAGCAAATAGGCAATTATAACCCAAAAATAGATCATAGCGCCTTTCCCATTAATCTAAAGCACCGATTTTATAAAATACCGTATACAACGTATCATAAAAACTGAAGATACGCATTTTTTCAGTCATAAATCAAGTCTTGGTATACCTATATATACAAAAACGGCCCTCCTCTAATTCCAGGCCGGTAATGCCAGTTGCGATAATGGACCTGAAGTCGGCGACGCCGTTTATCCTGTGTGGCATATCCGGCAAATTCGACTATTTTATGATAAACTCACATTGCCAACTCTTCGCATAAGATTTCTATCTTCACTAATTAGAATTTTCATTGTGAAATCACTTGATTCCTCAAAACAAAACCATTATGATTTGAGATTCAAAGAGTAAGCCAAATTCTAACTCAATGCCATTGATTTATGAGGCACAAATGTCATCTTATAATAAATTAGCCAATTAAAATTTTAAATAGTGCTTTTCCAAAAGGATAATAATTATGGATATCGCTAAACTTAAAAAGGTTTCGACTCCGATTCTGCTTATTGCGCTGTTATTCTTTATTACATCCGGCGCAGCATCAGCAGGAACCATTTCGGGTCAGGTTACCGATAAGGCGGACGGAGTCGCCTTATACCGGGCCACCGTTTCCATTACCCCGGTCGCCGGCGGAAAATCTACCGGAACCATGACGGACGAAAACGGCAATTATGAAATTAAAAATCTTCCTGCCGGCGCATATAACATCTCTATATCATCAATGGGATATTCTCCGCATACCATTTCAAATGTAACGATTGGCGAATCCGAAACAAAAACGATAACAGCCAGTCTGGCTTCGACCTTTATTAATATGGATGCTGTCTCTGTCAGTGTATCCCGTCGCCCCGAAAAGATTGTCGATGCTCCCGCCTCTGTTAATGTCATCGACTCCAAAGCCATCGAATCCCGTACGGTTTTGACCCTTACGGAACATATTAAAGGAGCAACCGCCGTTGATGTCGCCACCACCGGTCTAAACCAATCCAATGCCGTCGTTCGCGGTTTCAATAATATCTTTTCCGGAGCTCTTTTGGTCTTAACCGACAACCGTAATGCCCGCATTCCTTCGCTGCGTTTTAACGCCTACAATTTTATCCCCACGATTAATGAAGATATCGAACGCATTGAAATTGTCTCCGGCCCGGGCTCAGCGCTATACGGTCCCAATGCCGCCTCTGGCGTCATGCACATGATCACCAAATCGCCATTTTCGCATCAGGGTACAACCGTAAGCATCGGCGGTGGTGAACGCGAACTATTTTTGGGATCTTTCCGCCATGCCGGTTTGGCGGGCGACCGCATCGGATATAAACTGACCGCTCAATACTATCAGGGTCTGGATTGGAAGCATTACGAAAAAGCCGAATTGGAAAAACCGATAATCCAAAACTTCCGTCCTACCAACAAAGGTCCTGTTTTTGTAGGTGAACCATTCGAAAACAAACGGGATTTCAATATTGAAAAATTGTCGGGTGAGGGCCGACTGGATTTCCTGATTGGTGATGACGCTTCCCTGATTTTCAACGGAGGCTTCAGCCGTTCAAGTAGTATCGAGCTAACCGGACTTGGCGCCGGCCAGGCTATCGACTGGATTTATGCCTATGGCCAGGCTCGCTTCAGATATAAAAATCTATTCGCTCAGACTTTTCTTAATACCAGCGATGCCGGTGACACTTATCTACTTCAGACCGGGCAATTAATTATTGACAAATCCAAAGTCTGGGCCGGACAGATACAGCACCGCTATACCCCTCAGGATAAACTATCTTTTACCTACGGATTTGACGCCCTCTTAACCCGTCCCAACACTGAGGCAACCATTAATGGCAGAAACGAAGACGATGATAAAATCAATGAATTCGGCGGATACTTTCAGGGCGAATATAAAATCGATCCCAAATTAAAACTCCTCGGCGCTATTCGCATCGACGACCATAACCGATTAAAAGACCTGGTAGTCTCTCCCCGCGCCGCCCTCGCTTATAAGCCAACCAAAAACCATAGTCTCAGGGTAACTTACAACCGCGCCTTCAGCACCCCTGATAATAATAACTTGTTTCTCGATATTCTATCCCTGGCCGATATGGGTGGCATGGGTGAAAGATTTGCCCCTGCGCTTAATGGATATAATCCGGGTATTGACGTACGGGTTCAGGGCGTTCCTGAGACAGGATTCCACTGGCGCTTTGATGATAATGGGAATCCGCAATTTCGCTCGACATTCACGCCAATAGCACAACTCAATAGCGTGCCTATTCCAGCAGACGGATTCATAAGTCTTAATGACCCCATCTTTACAGCATTCATGTGGAGTGTTGGTCGAGATGCAGTAATTGGTGGATTTAAGGCTGATTTAGCATCCGCGGGATATGACTCTGCGACAATCGCTTTTTTGGAAAACTCTATTGAGACATTAGTTCCAGGTATGATTGCTGGCGTTGGAAATCGACTAATGACGCTTAACATGGATACCGGCGAACTTGATGCATCGAATGTCGATGCTATTGCAGATATTGATAGGCTTGAGCCAACTATTACTCAAACTATAGAGCTTGGATATAACGGCCTTATTGGTGATCGCCTAAAATTCGGAGTTGATTTATACCGAACCGATAAAGAAAACTTTATCGGCCCACTAACCGTTGAAACACCCAACGTATTTTTGGACCCAGTAGCTCTGCAATCATTTCTAACCAATCAGATTGGATCCAATATTTCTACTAATCCGGCAGATTCAGCAGCCTTGGATTTTCTTGATGCGAATGGAAACGGTCCAATTGATGAATTGATAACTATGTTTCTTACCACCCCCGCTGGTATACCTTTCGGCACCATCACTCCCGATGAAGCCTTCGATCCAACGGCGATATTGATTACCTACCGCAATTTTGGCGATATCAATTTCTACGGCGCCGATTTCTCATTAGCTTATCACCTCAATCAGAATTGGGATTTCGGCGGAACCTTTTCCTATATATCCAGGAATTTCTTCGAAAAGAAGGAGGGACAGGTTCACGATATTCATCTGAACGCCCCCAAATATAAAGGCTCTGCCTATATTCAATATCAATATCCCAAATACAAGCTAAGCGCGAATTTGAGGTATCGTTATGTTGATGCCTTCGATATGGCCAGCCCGTTTTTCGGTTCGTATGTTAGTACCTATCACCTGCTTGATTTCAATGCCGGCATAGATTTCATGCATGATACGCATCTGGCTTTGACTATTCAGAATGTCCTTGATAATATGCATTCGGAATTTGTCGGCGCTCCCGAACTGGGCCGTTTGACTATTGTTAGACTGACACAGTCTTTCTGATAAAATCAAATCAAGAAAAAACCCGGTCGCATATTCAAATACGGCCGGTTTTTTTTTACGCTTTTTTATTCGTTACACTTTTATAGATTCAGACTTTTTATCAAGCTCGTTTCTGAGAGCCATGCCTATAGCCTTACGAGAGTATGGCTTTTTGACATACTTTCCGGCGCCAAGTTTTTGCATTTCAGTTACCCGTTCGGTCGCCGAATATCCACTTACAATTATCGCCTTTTGTCCCTGCTTAATCTCAAGGATTTTGCGGTAGGTATCGAGCCCATCCAGATTCTTCTCCATAATCATATCGATAATGATTATATCAAATTTCCGCCCCTTCAAAATACTTATCGCTTCGGTGCCATTCTCCGCCGTTGCCACCTTATATCCCAGACTCGACAGCATTTCTCCGGCAATATCTCTTTGCTCCTCAACATCATCAACAATAAGCACCGTCTCCGTCCCCGATATATTCATATCCGCTTCGTATTTATTCTCCGTCGGCTCATCGGTAACCGGGAAATACAATATAAATTTAGTGCCTTTCCCAATCCGGGACACAATATCGTAATAACCACCGTGATCTTTGACAACACCATAAACCACCGACAGCCCCAGGCCGCTCCCACTGGTACCCATTTTCTTTTTAGAATAATAGGGTTCGAATATTTTTCCAATATCCTCTTCGGCGATACCCATACCAGTATCAGAAACGCATACAACAATATATTCTCCCGGTTCTTCAACTTTATATCCATCAATTAATACATCGATATTTTCTTTGCCTGAGGAAATCGTAAGGCCGCCCCCTTCAGGCATGGCATCAAAAGCGTTGACAATCAAATTCATTACAGCTTTTAATAAATGAGGCGATGATCCGTTAATGTTCGGTAAATCCGGATCCAAATTTAAATCAATATTAACATTTGGATTTGTTTGACATAGTTTCAAGTAACTGGGAGAATCCTGATATGATTCTATGACCTCATTGATATTGATTGCAGTCAGCTCATATCGCCCGCGTCGCGCCAGAGTTAACAAATCCTGAATGACATTAGCGGCATCCTGGGCCGATTTACCGATCTTTTTGACTCTTTTGCCGACTTTACTTTCCTCGTCAAGCCCGGCCAGAATCAATTCAGCGTAGCCAACCACTGGCCCCAGCATATTATTCAAATCATGTGCCACACCGCCGGCCAGAATACCCAAAGATTCCATCCTCTCGGCTCGTTCCAATTGTTCCTGCAAACGCTGCCGTTGCTCTTCTTCACGTTTCTTGTCTGTTATATCGCGAAAACTCCAGACTCGTCCGGTCACCATCGCGTCCTGAACCAAAGGACAGGTAAATCTCTCAAAGACGCGGCCATCCTTAAAACCAATTGTGTCCTTTGCCTCAAGATCGGACTTATATAATTCCTGTACCTTAGTAAGGAATTCATCAGGATTCTCTAATTGTTCCAATACATGAGTTAAAAGTTTTTCATCATCGCGGCTCTCAAATAGATCAGGCGGTATATGCCACATATCAGCGAAGCGGGTGTTGGCATGCGTAACACTACCCTTATTATTGACTACCAATATTCCATCTGCGGTGGATTCCAGAGTCGCTCGTAATAATTCCTCACCTTCCTTTAACGCGGTAAGAGTTCTATGCTGTTCGGTAACATCCTGTACCAGAGAAGCAATGCCAATGACATCGCCGTCTTCATTTACCAGTGGCGTATTATACCACTCACATTTGAGAATTCGACCATCTTTGTGACTATTATCATTGGTACTCCGATTACCGCCCTTTTGGCCTAGTAGGTTTTCCCAGATCGTGTCTAATTGAGGGATTTCATATTCCGGCAGGATTATATCTTTGGGATGGCATCCGATAGCCTCCTCACGACTATATCCAAATATTGTTTCAGCGGATTTATTCCATTCAGTTACGCAAAAATCCAAATCCCATTCAATGACACCCAATGGAGTTTGCTGAACATGGAGCATTAACTTCTGTTTGGATTTGCTTAACTCTTCCTCCGCGCGTTTCCTTTCCAGCAATTCGCTGGTTAATTCTTTGGTTCGTTCCTTCACCTGATATTCAAGTAAATCACGGGATTTATTTAAATCGTCAAATGCCTTTCCTAATACCCCCTGCATATCATTAAATGCCATTCCCAGAGGCATAAAGTCCTTATCAAGCTCATTCAATTCTATTTGGGTCCGCATATTTCCCGAACTAATTAAGCAGGCCGCCTTTTCAAATATTTTGATAGGTTTGACAATTTTAGAGGATATCCCAAAGCCAATAAAAAACGACAAAGTCAGTATTATGAAAGCCCCGCCAATTATGAATAGGAAGCTGGAGGCTACCTTACCCATCATATTTTCGCCGGTTATGGCCAGCCATAGACACCCTACTTTGGCGTTTTTATAAGTAATCGGATACTTGATAATGCAATATTCGTTATCATGCTCAATTGCAGGCGTATCTGGATGATTACATCCTTGAGCCAGCCGGATTAAATTTGTATCGCTTATGTGGGAGTAATAATGGTCATCATTATCGTCATAAATAACAACAGCTCTAACATCCTGATCTTCAAAAACTCCCGAAGCGATTTCCGCGACATAAATGCTGTCCTGAAAATCCAAACCGGGACCGACATTCTTCGATACCATAGCGGATATACTTATTGCCTTTTCTTCCAAATTTTGATGCAATCGATCAGAGAGGTGAACATATGTCAGTATTATCAAAAATGAGAGAGAAACCGTAACTATTGATACGACCAATGCGATTATTTTTGTCCTGAGCGTCAGATTCATCATTAGCTATCTGGCCCCTTCATAAATGCTGCACATTTTAAGCAAATGAGCTCCAAATTTACTCCCCTCTGATTGAGCCGCATCCAAATTGACAATAATTGAATTCTTCTTTTCTTGAGCCTTAACGCTGACAGCGATACCGTTACTGATTAACTCGGGATTAAACGAAAACGTGCGAATATTACTCTCTGACAATTTGTCTAAAAGTTCTTCCAGACCATTCTCATTATTCCCGGCAATAATTAATACATTGTAATTTTGGCTGTCATAACCATTAAGAATTGAATCAGGTGAGAAAAAGTTAACGCCTTCAAAAATAATATCCAATCCTTCTATTTTTAAATCTGAATTTCGAGACATGAAATCACAGGCAATTTGGTATTCCTCATAAGCATCCGCGTTGCCTTTATCATACAATATCCGGATATGGACGTTTTCAAATTTATCAGAATTAAAATTGAAGTCACATGTGATAATTTTTAAAAATAGAGGCAGGCTCAGCTTTGGATCCACTCGATCCGCCTGATGGCCATATACACCGATAATAAATATCGCGTTTAATAAAGCCAAATACAACGCGCCTCTATTGATATATTTCAACCCAAAAATCATTTCAAATAGCCGCTTTCCACCCAGCTACCAATTCAGCGCGGTAGATAATTTTAAATATATGGATCGCCCCGGACGTACAATACTTGCCGTTGGATAATAATCATAAGCCATCGGCTCACGATATTCTTCGTCAAATAAGTTCTTTACTCCCAGGGTAAAGCTGGTTTGACCGAATAATTTCGGAGCATAAATATTAACGTCAACTAAGGTATTACTCTTCAGCCAGGTACCATCCCATAGTGCCCTGGTCGATATATATCTTATGCGCGATGATAAATTTATTTTTCGCGGAAGGACTTGGTATGTTACTCCCAAATTCCCCAACCACCGAGGCGAATTATAGGCGACACCATCTTCGCTTCCGGAGGAATTGTCAAGCTTTTGATACGTAATATTCCCAAAACCGCTTAGACGGTAAATCGGATTCCTTTTGAAACTCAATTCAATACTATTGGAATGCAGTTTTCCGCTATTGCGGAATTGTAAAGTTCCATCAACAAAATCCTCGCCCGGATGATTTGGGTCGGAAATATCAAGATATGATTGAAGAATTAAATCAGCCATACGGCTGTGGTTACCCGCTATTTCAAACGAAACTCCATAAGGAAAGTCATAAGATGCAATCAATTCAAAACTGGTAATATTTTCCGGTTCCAGATCGGGATTCGGAGCGTAATACTCCTCATCTGTATATGTTATTTCATAAAATGACGGTGAACGAAAACCGCGGCTGACAATAAACTTCAGATTCGCGTTTTTTTCAGGCTTATAAATAATCGCCGCTTTGGGCGTTATACCTGCGGTTGTATATGAATAGTAATTAAAATGTAAGCCGGCCACGGTTTTCAACTTATCCGAAAATTTGTAATCATTCTGAACAAAAATATTAAATATTTGCCCATCATTTCTTTGGTTTTCAGAAGGGATAACGTTTGATAAAACCCTTTCTCCACCCGCATCGGTTTCCCCGGAACTGTGCCATATTTTATGAAGCTGAAAATCGCCCCCCAAATGAATGTTATTCTTTTCACTTAGATTAAGGTGAATTCTTACATCCCCACCATACCATTCATTGAATTCATAATCAGCCCAGATTGGCCCCGGCAAATAAATAGGCGACACCTCCCACTCGGCATAATTATACAGGATATGATCGGACCATTCATAATAATTGTAGAAAAACCGGGCATCAATTTCAACTTTTTCAGAAAGAGCGTTACTGTACCCGACATCAAAATAATTCCTCTTTTCCCGATAATGATTATCCTCCTTGGCGAATAACGACCCCCATGCCGAATGAGCCAATCGGGTTATCATTTTGGAGAAGTGTAATGTTGCGTAAAACTTCTTCCAGTTTATCTGGTGATGCGAAAAATATTTTTCCATTCGGTTCTTCTGATCCGCATAGCCGCCCGTAAAATCAGTCGAGTCCAGGTAGAATTGATTGTACCCGTCATCATCAAGGCTCAGAAGCGTTCCGTCGCTTAAATCACTGAATTCCTCAAAATACAGCCTATTGCCCTTTCGATCAAAAATCGTCCCGAATGAAGTAATCTGAAAATCATTATTTACTCTGTGAAATAGACGATAACTTCCGCTTCTTTGTCCCATTTCAGAATAATACGAACTTCGAAGCGACAACTCATCATCGGTAGCCTGATGCGTAATTAAATTCACAATACCAAAGAATGCGTTACTGCCGTAAATAGAAGACGACGGACCTTTGATAACTTCAATTCGTTCGATATCTCCGATATCAACGCCCGGTAAATCAATACTATTCGTTCCGGCATATTGTTCTGTTATCGGCCGCCCATTGACCAGTACCATTACATGTGAATTCCAAGCGCCAAAAGCGGAAATGCCTCGTACCCCGATTTGTGAAAGAGAATAATCATCGGTGATATACAAACCGGGTACTACCGATAGAGCCTCACCTATATCTAAAAATCCGAAATTATCTATCATCTCCTTGGTGATGATAAATACATTGGCCGGAGATTCTTCAAGGGTTTCAGCATGCCTTGACGCAGAAAAAACGATATCATCCAACAGTCCATCAAAATCCAACTCGTTAATGTCAGATACCTCTCCGGCACAAACAGCCATCGAAAAAAACGATAATAGGCAAATAGATACAACACAGACCTTATACGTCCGCATTATGCTAATTCCAATATCGGGTATATACATCTGAGCTCCTTTCAAAATAATTACATATCAATAGTAAAGTTATCGTCAATAAGACTCTATAACTTGATAAAATCGGGATTGCGTTCAAGAAGTGAATACAAAAGCCAATTAAAAATAAGTAGTTAATATTATGCTTTAAGTATGGCCCTTATGTTGTTGATATAACAACACGTATAGAATTATTGTTCTCGTACGGCTAGGAAATTTAATTATCTTAACCCTTAATATTTGCCACCGGATAAAAACGCGCGACAATTTTACTCAGCCCCAGCCGATTGACCGCGTTTGACACTTCATCAATATTCTTATAGGCAAATCCGGCCTCTTCAGCCAAGCCCCTCAAATATCCGGTCTTGACGGTAATGCCCCTTTTGAGCATATCTCGCTGAAGTTCGTCTCCCCTGATTTTCTTTTTGGCCTTGGAACGAGACATAACCCGTCCGGAACCGTGTACTGTCGAACCAAAATACTCATTTTCGGCTTTTTCAGTGCCGACAAACAGCGCCGAACCGGATTCCATCGAACCGCCGACGATCACCGGCTGCCCCAACGCTCGATAGGCCTCCGGAATTTCAGAATTACCGGGACCAAACGACCGCGTAGCCCCTTTACGATGAACAAGAACCTTTCGGGATTGACCATCAATATTATAATTTTCGAATCGGGCGATATTATGCGCCACATCATAAACCGTTTCCAGCTCCAACTGAGATGCCGAAAGCCCAAACACATTTTCAAACACTTTGCGTATATAATGCGTTATAATCTGACGATTAGCAAAGGCGCTATTGGCCGCGCAGGCCATCGCCGAATAGTATGCTCGTCCCTCAGGCGACTTTATCGGCGCTGCCGCCAATTCCCTGTCTTTAATATTTAGTTTATAATTGTTTCGTTTGGCCGTAAAAATCTTCAAATAATCGGTCGCTATTTGATGCCCGAATCCTCGCGATCCGCAATGAACCGCGATAACGACCTGTCCGGCTTCAGAAATGCCGAAACCCCGCGCCGTATTTTTATCAATAATACCGTCTTTTCTCACAACCTCTATTTCCAGATAATGATTGCCCGACCCCAATGTCCCCATCTGATTGAGGCCGCGATTGGCCGCCTTTTCAGAAACGGCCTGGACATCAGCCCCTTCAACCCATCCCTCCGTTTCAGTATTTTCAATATCTAATTCTGTCGCCCGGCCATTTTCAAGGCACCATTTTGAACCGTTGAGCATTAATTGGCTATATTCCTTACGATTGAGCCTTACCAGTCCTTTTGATCCCACGCCGGACGGTATTGTTTTGAATAGCTCGTCTATGAGTTGAGATAATTTCGGTTTTATCTCCTGAATAGTTAAATTTGTTCGGATTAACCGCATCCCGCAATTAATGTCAAACCCTATTCCGCCCGGAGAAATCACGCCATCCTCGGCATCAAAAGCGGCTACGCCCCCTATCGGAAATCCATAACCGAGATGAGCGTCCGGCATGCAAATAGCGTATTTATATATACCCGGCAGGCAGGCGACATTCGTAATCTGCCCAATTACTTTTTCATCAATCCCGCCAATCAGCTTTTCCGACGACAATATTCGCGCCGGCACGTTCATTTCCAGGCGAGCCGAAGCGGGTACTTCCCAGATGTTTTCAGATATTTTCTCCAGTTTAGTCATAAGTCAAAAATAACCGGGGTTGAATAAATATTTCCTTCTCGCTTTATATTCACTCTGTAATATGTTACGGCCTTAATTTCATTTTTCGCGACATCAATGTTCGAGTCAAACTTCCTGAAGTGGACCTTGGCGGACAAACAGAGTTCCTCCGTTTTTTCCGCGATTGACAATTCAAAATCCGTAGCTATTAATCCTTCAGCGTCAAAAGAATACAGCAACTCCGAAAGCCAGTCTATTAAAAGCTCATCTGCCGTCCCGCTGGACAATTCTATTTCTCGGGCCATTTCTTTCTGCCAACCGGGATTTTCAAGTATAATATTGAACATTCCCTCGGCGCCGGCAATATAAAGTTCCTCCAGAGAATCACCTGAAATATCGATCCCGATATCGGTTACCGATAAACTGTCATTTATTTCAAATTTGCGCATAAAAAAAACCGCCGGCCGAGTAGGCAGGCGGTGTTTCCGGTTAACAAACTTACTTGGCCTTCTCTATACATTCGACAGGACAAACCGCCACGCATTGAGGTCCGTCTTCCTGATCCTCGCACTCGTTACACGTCTCAGGATCGATAATATAAATATCATCCCCTTCAGTGATTGAGGTCGTCGGACATTCCGCCACGCAGAGATCACAGGCGGTGCATTCGTCGGTGATTTTCATAGCCATAGTTCTATCTCCTCCAAAATAGTTGGTCATATCTACAAGGCCAAATCTAATAATTTGACGAAATTTGACAAGATATTTTTTGAAATAAATAAAAAAAACCTGCCCGGCAAATTAACCGGACAGGTTTGTCAAATAAATATCTTACTCCAGATTTTATTTATGTAGAGGCGAACCACAAATCGAAAGCCAGGTCTGGCAATCGCATGGCGGCGGGCCGCCCTTAAATACATGCGAAATTAAATAAACCGCATCACCGACATTGGTCTGACAATCGCAATTGGCATCACCGCTGCAAATCTGATACGGAGTAGCGGGGGGACCGCCCTTGAATACATGCGCGATTATATAAACCGCATCGCCGACGTTCACGCTTCCATCACCATTGGCATCGCCTACCACACAATCACAATCCCCGCACGCTGTTGTTACACAATTGGTACTATTGCCCTGGTAAGTGCCGCCCTGTGATTGGCACTCCGTAGCCGTTACATTATCAAGGCAACTACCATCCGGTAAACAACAAGCCCCGATCTGTACACTGCAGAAAACAGTGGCGCAATCAGTATCATCACTCATATAAGAACCGCCCTGTGACTGACACTCAGCCTGGGTAACATTATTTATGCAATTTCCGTTAGGCAAACAGCAGGCCCCGGTAGGTACAGTACAAGTAATCGACACACACTCGGTATCATCACCCTGATAAGTGCCGCCCTGTGATTGGCACTCCGTAGCCGTAACATTATCAATGCAATTATCGCCCGGGAGACAGCAGGCCCCAGTAGGTACAGTGCAGGTTATCGATGCACAATCGGTGCCATCACCTTGATAAGTACCGCCCTGTGACCGACAAACTGCAGACGTTACATTATCAAGACAACTACCATCTAAGAAACAGCATGCGCCCGTCGCTTGAGCATAAACTCCGGTTACTCCAAAAAACAATATGCCCGAAAGGCAGACAATTACGAAAAAATGAATGCTTTTCATATGTCCTCCCCGAGTAAGCTATTTTTTTATTTTAATGAATAATCCCGACAAGAGCGGTATATTTGAAACGCGCCCCGACCTGTGGAATTACCCCAACCCATCGTCAGCGCAAAGAAGTGTATCTGCTTACAATATAATTGGTTTGATGAATTTGTCAATGAAATTTCCCGATTTGAATAATCGCATAAATAAAACCTGCCCGGCAAAAAATACCGGGCAGGCTCGTCAGAAAAGAGTCTGACAATAAAGACTATTTACGCAACGGCGAACCGCAGAGCGAGAGCCATGTCAGGCAATCGCATGGCGGCGGGCCGCCCTTAAATACATGCGAAATTAAATAAACCGCATCACCGACATTGGTCTGACAATCGCAATTGGCATCACCACTGCAAATCCGATACGGAGTAGCGGGGGGACCGCCCTTGAATACATGGGCGATTATATAAACCGCATCGCCGACGTTAACGCTGCCGTCCCCGTTGGCATCACCTACGATGCAATCACAAACTCCGCCGCCGGTTATAATAAACGCCAGATCAAGTGACTGTTCAAAGTTGGGCGGTTCAAAAAGATCAGTCCAACCAGGCACATCGCTGTTACCTTCACCCCAGGGAATTTCACCAAGGGTTGTTCCACTCAAATCACCGATACGCGATCCAGGACAGCCAGTGAATTCAATCTGATAAGTGATATCGAAGAAGCTATCTACATTCCACTGGCCGCCCTCGCTTGGAGTAAGGGTTGTCATACCCGGACTCGGTATTCCGGTCTCAGCTACGCCTGCTACAATCCTTAGAGGACAGAAATCAGCATCGGTGGTTTCGCCCGACATACTGACAAGCGACATCTCGACTATTTCCGTCGGAACGCCATTAACAGGTGCTGGTGGAACCCGCGGTCCGGTATGAATCTCAAGATGAATCGGAATCAAAATCATCCGTTCAAATCCTCCAAGAGCCCCCGTACCGACGCAGTGCCAATTCAAATTCGCCTGGCAGGTAATGATCTCACCCCCAAGGCTGCCACCCAGTTCAGTGAATACGTCAAAGAAAGAGTCTATCCAGAAAGTTCCTTCAAGCGATGACTCCGGAGGTAATCCTTCGGTAATTCTTAACGGCTCATCGTTTGGCGGTTCGTAAGGACAGAGTGTCGGCAATTCCGTAGTCGGTGTCAGACAAGGAGGTTCCTCATCAAGACCCCAGACAGCGTCATCATTCCAGTGGTTTTTCGATGATTTCCATCCCCATTGAGTGAATTCGGTTGATTCGTCGTCCAGGATTGCCGAAATATTGAGCCAGTAAATCATGCCTTCTTCCTGCATAAACCACAAGTCTTCAGGAATATTGACGTCATACTGGAAGTACTCCTGGTGATTCAAAGGCAATATCAAACCGCTCAGCGGATCGTAATACCCTTCTTCCGTCGCCGCCATTATCTTGGTCGCCTTAAACAGGTTGGTTCGATACTCCCATAACAAATCACCGGGGTGGCTATAAGGAAGCTGACCCGCTCCCGCCGGTACATCGGCATGGATGCTAAAGATAAAGGCAATGATCTTGCCTTCGTTTCCGTCAAGCCACGAACCCCAGAAATGCAAATCCTTAACTGCACCGGATTCGATACACCGCCAGTCATCAGCCAGAGTCATCGGCCAGGAAGCATTCACATCCCATCCGGTCTCGTCCGGGAATTGCGGATTGAGCATCTTAATATCACTGCCCGTATCGGGATCCCACGGGTCTTCACACAGGTCATCGGTGCCGTCGTTATTATTATCACCAAGACAGAATGTGCCATCACCCATGTAAATTCCCAATTGAGCGTTACAGTCACTTGGTGTTATATGATCAACACAGGTATTATCTGGCAAACAGCAAGCGCCCATATGCTGCTGCGACGTTTCACAGGCATCATCAGTTCCATTTTGATTATCATCACCCTGACAGGTCGCCGCGCCCCACGGTGAAGGCGTTCCGCCCATATCATCACAGCATAGCGGATCCACGGTCACGCAAGTATTATCCGGTAAACAGCAAGCAATCGTATTGACCGAACAACTCGTGCCCGTTCCCTGCGGTGATCCACTTTGCGCTATACACTCACTCGGTAGAAGCATTACGCAACTTCCATCCGGCAGACAGCACGCTTCATCATTTTGCGGCGTTTCACAGGCATCGTCAATACCATTGGCGTCGGCGTCTTCCCCACAGAACTCCGAACCCCACGGCGATAAAGTTCCGCCCATATCGTCACAACACAGCGGATCTACTTGGATACAGGTATTATCCGGCAAGCAACACGCCATTGTATTCGAACAACTCGTCCCAATACCCTGAGGTGTTCCACTGGCAGCGAGACAGCAAACCGGATCAAGCATCACGCAATTGCCATCGGGCAGACAACAAGCCTGAGTGGCTCCGGTTGCATCGCACTGCGTGCCCGGACCCTGCGGATTGCCGCTGCTAACGATGCAGCACAATGGATCCATTGTTATACAACTGCCGTCATCGAAACAACATGCTTCCGGAGCGGTACAAACCGTACCCGGCCCCTGAGGCACGCCGCCTTGGGCGATACAATCGCTAGGCAGCATATCAGTACACGATCCATCCTCCAGACAACACGCTTCATCTACTTCCTCGACTGGACAAATTACCAAAGCATACTCAATAATCGTATGAACCGTAATACCTGGCTGAGGAGTTATCGGATCTATGCTCGGATCGTGCGAGTTCTGTCCATAGAAGATACCGGCGTTGCCGGTGCTAACCGGGTAATTAACCAGCTCACAATCAAAGAACGGCGGGGAATTCACATTACAAAAAGCCGGTACAACCTGGTAGCGGTCATGATGCATGGATCCATGCGGCCCCGACACAAATTGAGCGTCATCGTGTACCGCAGCGCCATGCGGCGCCGGAGGACCGCCTCCATTAACATCATAATACGGATCCGATATGCACAGTGCGGAATCTACCAGATCAGTACACGTTCCCGCAACCGTTACAAAATGTCCACCAATCCACTCACAATATCCCGGAGTAACCTCCTGCCAGAAACCTAACAGCAGAATCACATTCTGACTGATTAACACCTGCTCTCGAATATACTCAAAGCCATTAGATCCCGGCTGTACGATGGGCACTAAGGTTACCGTATAGTGATCCTGTAGTCCCGCTTTAATTAGCCATTGCTTGGCCCCATCATACATATCATTAATATTTGTACCGCCCATTCCGCCCGGATTTGTATTACAATATATCGCCAGGGAATCAACTAATGGCGGTACATTCTGGGCATCATGATCATCCCAGGATGAGTTATAGGCTGTGACTAACGGATAATTATCGCATATAGTCGGTGGCGGCGTCGTGCAAGTTTCAAACTTGCTGTCAAACCACCACATACAATTGGCCAGCGCTACCGGGCCACAATAAGTCAAGATACCGGAATTATCGGCCCAGTTAGGTCGTTTCTGATCAAAATCAGGTACACCTGCCGGTGCATAATCTTCGTATGGCGGTTTATAATATTCACAGGTATCCGGTTCTGGTTCGTCGCAAGCTTCGTCTACGCCATCACCATCAGCATCGCAAACAATTCCCGCTCCCTGCGGATCACCGCTTATCGCTATACAGCACAGCGGATCAATATCAAGACAGGCGCCGGAGGCTAAACAGCATGCTTGCGGAGCCGAACATTGCGACCCCGCACCCTGTGGCGTTCCACCCAAATTCATACAGCACAGCGGATCCAGCATCATGCAACTGTTGTCAGGTAGACAACAAGCTTGAATAGCCGAACATTGCGATCCCGGGCCTTGCGGACTTCCGCCCTGATCCATACAACACAACGGATCCAGCATCTTACAGGTGCCATCAGCGAAACAACACGCTTCCGGCGTCGAACAAGTCGCACCCGCCTGAACAGTTCCACCTTGGTCAACACAACAAAGCGGATCTATCGTCACACAACGGCCATCGGGCAAACAACATGCGGCCAAGCCTGTACAAGTTGTTCCCCGACCTTGAGGCGAACCACCCTGACTGGCGCAAAGTACCGGATCTTCCATACTGCAGGTACCATCCGACCAACAACAAGCCTCCTGGGTAGGAGTATCGCCCTGATTAGTAATCACAAAAGCCTGATCCATCGACATCACGCAGGCATGTTCTATAAATGATGATTCGAGGATTATGAAATTTTCACCCTGAACATCAATCGAAACCCATTCAGGATTATAATCATAGATAACGTAATCAAAAATGTAATGCCCCGGCCCCATGATTTCTATGTTTAAAAGAGTATCGCGCCCAATATAAGCTTGCTCATTAACGCCAGGAAGTGGCGGGACACGGGGTTGTCCGGGCGGATTGCCTTCTATAGACCATAAATCGGTTGACCAGTTAACAGCAAGAGTTATAAAGCTCAGAATTTGCGGATTCCGGTCATATTTATCAATATCAATCTCAATGTGAATAACCTTAAATCGTTCATCATCAAAGAGATGATCATAGAACCAGATATTCCACCAGTTGGTCTCCGGATAATAATACCATGGACCGCCGCTCGCCGGATCATGATATGGGTCCGTATCGCCGCCCCCGCCGCCGCCACCAAAATTAGCTCCGGGTGGTCCGGGGAACAGGGTTAACCAATAATTGTTAGTTATCGATTCGTATGGCTCCAAAATTTCATGCCATGTCAAATCTCCCCAAACGGCCCAAACGCAGTCGTCGTTCCAATGATCCTGAGTCGATTTCCATCCCCATTTAGTATCGGTATCAGCAACATGGGCTGAAATATTCAGCCAGTATATCCTACCCGCCTCTTGGGTCGGAATAACAACACCTGGATCACTTGGATCAAGACAGATATTGTACTGGAAAAAGGGAACATGATCATCAAAAATTACTTCGCCATTAATCGGGTCATACCAGCCTTCACTGGAAGGAGGATCAATTGGTATCGCCGTATAATTTTTGGCTGTATATTCCCAAAGCGTCTGCCCCGGTCGGCTGTAAGGGAGCAACGGAGGATCGGCCGGAATATCAGAGTGTAAACTAAGGGTAAATGAATCTACTATACCCTCGACACCTTGCCTCCAGGCACCCCAAAAATGAAAATCTAAAATTTGTCCGGATTCTGTGCACAGAAAATCATCGGCTACAATAGCCGGTATAGTCGCGTTTACCGCCCATCCGGTATCGTTTGGCAATTGAGGGTGATGCATTTTATGATCATCACCAACATTCCAAATGCACGCGGACTGAGTTTCCTGATCTTTTGTGTCAGCGCCTGCCTCCTGCCCTGTCCCGGCATACAACAAGGACAGAACAAAGAAAACCGCGACAACAAAAGCCCCATACCTTTTGTTCATGGCTAACTCCTTTGCGTATATTCACATAAATATATTTTTAGTGTCAAGCCCTGCAACCAGGAAGTATTTAACCGCAAAAAACGACTACCAACAAACCCCTCGCAAATAGTAATTCTTTGGCTGCAACAAATATGAAATGACTCACCTCAAATATATCCCCAAGTTCAAATTGTGTCAAGGATTATTTTGCATCCTTTGTTATTGAACCACAATAAAATACACATATTTTAGGTAATGTAATTATATTAAAATTCGATTGACAAATCGTCAACAGTTGACTACCCTCTAAAAGTGAAATCTAACGCCCGACAAATTGCGATAGCGGGACTTATCGCCGCCGTGTATTTTGCCATCACCATATCTCCCGGCATTTCGGCTATCAGTTACGGCAATATCCAATTCCGCATTGCCGAAGCCTTAACTGTCTTACCCTTTGTCTATCCGGGGGCTATCGCCGGGCTTTTTGTCGGTTGTCTTCTGGCAAACATTTTTGGCCCAGCCGGTATCACGGATGTTATTTTTGGCTCATTACTGACACTATTGGCTGCCTGGTTAACTTTTCTTTTGAGAAAAACAAAAAAGACCTATCTCGCTCCAATTCCCCCCATTGTTATAAACGCCTTTGGCGTATCAGTATATATTAGCTATCTGTATGAAATCCCCTACTTGATTTGTGTAGCTGAGATTTTATTGGGACAAACCGTTGTTTGCTATTTGCTCGGGTATCCCCTGCTCAAATACATTATGAAACGGGAAAAGCATTTTTAATTGACTTAGGTAAGCGGAAGATATTTAAATTCATCAGATTATGATCTAATTTAGACTGGATAGGTATCAAATGGCAAATAAGCTCATTATTTTTGAAGATAATAATTACGTCAATTTCCACCCCCTGACTCTTAATCGCCCCGTTTTTACGCTTAGATGCGGGGCCTTCGAATTATGGGAAAAAATAGCGAAGAATTTCGTAGATTACACCCTCGCTTATTCATGCCGCGAAGAAATTGCGCCCTCCCTCCGGCAAGAAGCCAACTCCGAAGTAAACACGATTGACTATCAGGGAGGCGATAAACTGGTTTTCATAAACGGCCGCCTGCGCCTCGGACCGAAACTGGTTAACGAAATAAAAACCTGTACTGAAAATCGGATATTCTTGCACGACAAAACCACGGCCGCCGTCGTAATCTGCGAAGACTTTCCTAATTCAGACTCTCAGGATATAAATTTTACTGGCGACAGTGAATCCCAATTAATGGGCGTAAAGGCCGATCTCATACAGGGTGAATTTGAATTTTATAATTACCTCTGGGATCTGGTAAATTTAAACGGAAACGAAATATCCGCCGATTATACGGCCTATTTTAGCGATTTTGATCTCTCCAAAATGATCGATAGCGCCTCCATCGACTCGAGCGCTCGAATTTTATCTCAGGACAATCTCTACATTGCCGCCAATGCAGAAATCGGAGCCAATTGCGTCATCGACAATAGAAAAGGCCCGGTCATAATTGATGAAAACGCTGTCATCGGTCCGTTGTCATTTATTGAAGGCCCCTGTTATATTGGACGGGAGACACAGGTATTCCGAAGCCACATTCGTGAAGGATGTTCATTCGGACCGGTTTGCCGCGTCGGGGGTGAAGTCGAAGACTCTATTTTTCAGGGCTACACCAACAAATACCACGACGGTTTTATGGGACACGCCTACTTGGGCAGTTGGGTCAATCTCGGAGCCATGACCACCAATTCCGATTTAAAAAATAATTACAAAGATATCTCGGTCACTTTGAATGGACAGAACGTTAATACCGGATGTATGAAAATCGGATGTTTCATCGGCGATCACACCAAGACCGGTATCGACACCCTGATAAATACCGGCGTTTCAATCGGCTTTTCGTGCAATATTTACGGTGGCACGTTGGTGACTTCAAGCGAAGTCCCTTCATTTAGTTGGGGCGACGAATCAGGATACGATATATACAAATTGGACAAAGCCATTGAGGTTGCCCGCGCTTCAATGGCAAGACGAAACATAAAAATGAATTCGCCTGTTGAAAATATCTTTAGCCATATATTTGAAAATCGGCTGGGGAATTTATAGCGATATGATCGCTTAACCCGTTTAGCCGTTTATTGTTTTGTCATATTCGCCGATAAGATTCTAAAACAGTTAATTTCTTGACACAAACCCAATTCGGGCATATTTTGAGCTCTAATTGGCAAACATGGAGAGTTTAATGCCGGAACTTCGCAAAGACCCCATAATTGGACGATGGGTTATCATTTCTACCGAACGCGGCAAGCGCCCGGCTCAATTTCCCAAAAATGAAAAACGCATCGCTCCCAGGGCATGTCCATTTTGTCCCGGGAATGAATCCGCTACCCCTCCGGAAATTATATCTTATCGTGAAGACGGTTCCGAATCAAATCGGCCGGGATGGTCGCTCAGAGTCGTTTCCAATAAATACCCTGCCCTTGTAATCGAGGGCGAATTGAGCCGTGAACCCAAAGGCATTTACGACAAAATGCACGGCGTGGGAGCTCACGAAGTTATTATTGAAACACCCGACCATAATCTTGACCTGGTTGATTTGCCCATTTCCAAAATAAAAGATGTTCTCTGGTCTTATCGCGATCGCTACATGGATCTTCAGCGTGATCCCAGATTCAAATATATTCTGATATTCAAAAATCACGGACAAGCCGCCGGAGCCTCGGTTGAACATAGTCACAGCCAGCTGATCGCCACTCCGATTATCCCCAAGCGAGTCGCCGAAGAAGTAATAGGCGCCAAAAAACATTACGAATACAAAGAACGCTGTATTTTTTGTGACATCATCCGTCAGGAAATCACCGATAAAGAACGCGTTGTCGAGGAATCGGATTCATTTTTGGCTTTTGCTCCCTACGCCAGCCGTTTCCCCTTTGAAATATGGCTGCTTCCCAAGACTCATTCAAGCAATTATATCGATACCGACATGGAATTGCATGAAGAACTCGCCACCATACTAAGGCGCATCCTGATGAAACTTAAAATTGGACTGGCCGACCCGCCTTTCAATTATATTTTACATACATCTCCGGTTGGCAATGAATATCGCGATTATTTTCACTGGCATATAGAAATTATTCCCAAACTGACCAGGGTTGCCGGATTTGAATGGGGCACCGGCTTTTACATCAATCCCACCCGTCCCGAAGATGGAGCCCAATTTTTGAGAGAATTGGAATTGCCCAGCGAATCCGTCTCCACCTGAATCTGAAAGGTATAGGAGTACTTTCAGATGCAAAAACTGAAAATTCTCTTTGCTGCCTCCGAAGCGGTCCCTTTCGTCAAAACCGGCGGCCTCGCCGACGTCTCCGGGATGCTGCCTCAAAAACTCGCCGAACTTGGCCATGCCGTAAAAGTTGCCCTCCCCCGATATTCAGCCATACCTGAGAATCTCATGAATAACGCCCAGGATGATATCACGTTTGATATTGATATCGATAAAGCTTCTCATTCGCTTGACCTTATCCGTCTCGTCCATAATAAACACGACCTCGAATACTTATTCATCGGCAATGATTTCTTTTATGACCGGCCGGAATTATATCGTGATCCCAAAACCGGCAAAGATTACATCGACAATGACGACCGCTTCTTATTTTTCTGCCGCGGTATTTTAGAACTTTTGCCCAGAATTAAATTTCATCCCGACCTTATCCACGCCAATGACTGGCAAACCGCGCTTCTGCCGGCCTTCCTCAAAACCGCCTATGAGCAGGATATTAAATACGCCGAAATCAAATCTATCCTGACTATTCATAATCTGGCTTATCAAGGTCTTTTCCCCGATGCTTCGTTTGATAAACTCGGCTTGGAAAAAGATCTATTTTACGCTACTCGGCCGTTCGAATTCTGGGGTAAACTTAATTTCCTCAAAGCCGGAATAATTTACGCCGATGTCATCAGTACCGTCTCTCAAACCTACGCCAAAGAAATCCAATCATCCAAAGAATATGGCGCCGGTCTTGAAGGCGTCCTCAAAGAAAGAAGCGACGATTTATATGGCATTATAAACGGAGTTGATTACAACGAATGGTCGCCTTCCAAAGACAAGCATCTTTTCCGAAAATACAACCAAAAGAATTTTTCCGGGAAAAAGATTAATAAAATCGAACTGCTAAAACACGCAAACCTTCCCCCGCGCGACAATGTACCATTAATCGGAATGATTTCCCGCCTGGCTGACCAAAAAGGATTTGACCTGCTCAGTAAGGCCGCCGACGAATTGCTTTCATTAGATATCCAAATGATAATTCTGGGAACCGGTGAGAAAAAATACCACAGGCTCCTTCAGGATTTACAAACACGATTTCCCGACAAACTCAAGGCTTTCATCACTTATGACAATACTCTCGCCCATAGAATAGAAGCCGGAGCCGATATGTTTCTCATGCCTTCCCGATATGAACCATGCGGCCTGAATCAGCTATACAGTCTGAAATACGGAACCGTTCCAATTGTCAGAGCCACCGGCGGTTTGGCTGATACCATCGAGCAGGTTGATTTTGATTATGGTACCGGGACTGGATATCTATTTGAAAAATACGGCGCCAAAGCGATGATGACCTCCATCAAACAAGCTGTCAGACATTTTTCCAAAAAACGTAAATGGCGACAGATCATGAAAAATGGCATGAGCAAAGATAATTCATGGGATGCCTCTGCCCGCAAATATGTCGAATTGTATAATGTCGCCTTATCCAAAAAATAATATGTCCGAGAATTTTTCGATAAACCTATCCACTGTTTCCAAATCCGCAATAATTGGAATTGTACTCCTATTATGCTCACTTATAATCTTTAGGGATTCTCTGATAGTTGAAGCCTGCCGCGACCTCTTCTAACATGATCACACACGCGGAGATATTCAGTCTTACTAACCGCTGGCGCAAAAAAGTAGCCGAACTTACACCGTAGTATGTCAGCTATCTTGACAAACTTGCCATGAACATGCGTTAGCCGGCGTATATTAAAGCCTCGCAATCGTTTTGCCGAAATAATAGATGATAATAATGTTCAAAAAATTCTATTGACAAACTTTGGGGCATGCGTATATTAAAACGCTGATAAATAAACAAGCGGGAATAGCTCAGTTGGTAGAGCACCACCTTGCCAAGGTGGCTGTCGCGAGTTCGAGCCTCGTTTCCCGCTTTTTTTATCTTTAGGCGGCTTAGCCAAGTGGTAAGGCGCGGGTCTGCAAAACCTGTATTCTCCGGTTCGAATCCGGAAGCCGCCTTTTTTTACTTCCCTCCCAGACAGTCTGACAATTTCCATTATTATCTATTCCTGTTATTGCTGTAAATGATTAGTTAATTTGTGTAGCGATAACTCTGGAGTTGTCGTGGTTAGCTTGTAGCGACAACCCTCGGGTTGTCGTCACCCAATCATTTGTGTAGCGACAACTCTTGAGTTGTCGTGGTTAGCGTACGCCCCTGGTGTACCGACATATTGTCTGTCATTCCCGAGAGTTTCCCGCTTTGCGGGAGTCGAGTCGGGAATCCAGTCGTAGGGATGGAGCCCATCGGGCTCCAGCCAAATACCTTGTAGCGACAACTCTTGAGTTGTCGTCCAAAACCAATATCATGTCATTGCGAACGAGCATTAACTATGGGATTGGTGCACGCTTCCAACGGTATGGAAGGATTAACATTGAATGTTGTTTTATACCCTGCATGAATTTCCGATCATGGCCGGGGCAAATTGAGTACGGATAGATATGCACAGTAATGAAAATAATACTCATTAGCGAAATATGAAATGCTTAACCAACGGACCTTATTTGTAATTTTTTAATAATAAATGAGACAATAATAACAGGCAAAGTAGCAAGTATTTGGCTTAATGCGAATTCTGCCCCTCTGGGGAAAGGTAATGAATTCGGTACTCCCAACCAATAATACAGGTACACAATTCCCAAAGAGAATAAGAGCCGTGATAAATACAATCCAATACAAACCTTATTGAGCTTTCGCATTTCAGAGCGCGGGATTGACCATGTTGAGAGGGTCTCAAATCTGCCTATTATCGTATAGTCTATAGAGAAGCATATAACATATGAAACAATTACAATAGCTAGAAGGTACCAGAGTATTGATAAGAACTGCCCAATGAGTGTACCGGCAAGTAAGGCACCCACAGCCGTGAAAGCCTCGGGCGAGATATAAAATCCATGTAATTTTTTTTCCTCATTTGTTTTGCACTTTTCAGGTTTTTTGTAATCTTTATGGTGGTTATCAGTATCGCTTCCACCAAGTAAATTATTGTAGTAACTTCCGATTTTTCCGCCATGCCATATTATATCCTTTAATGTTGGATGAAGTATCGTGGCACGGTAACTCTCCAATTCTTCCTTTAGAATTTCGCGTTCCATTAGGAGCTTTCTAAATTCGGACTGTAGTTTTTTCATTTTAAGAAAACTTATGATAATCGCCAGCACGCTCATAATGATTGACAAAAGAGCTACGGGCAACGGAATAAAATTCACAAGATTATCCATTGGCTACCTTTACATTATATCAATTCAGCCACTTATAGTTTCTCAGTATATTAAGGCGAAACATGAAATCAAATCCTTTAGAAACTCTCGCAATGTCAGAATAATTACCGATTTACCTAAATTATAAATATCTAAAGAATATTTGTCAATAGCAATAGGAATATATTTAACATAAACAATTATCCAACCAATCTGGCCGGTGGACCACAGCTTGCTGTGGCACTGAAAGCCATCCCAAAAATAGGCAAAGCTTATTTTTCCTGTGGGTCCCCGCATAGAGCATCTACATTTATCCAACCAATCCAATGCAATTTCCGAATTCCCCCACTTTTATAGGATGAAGACTAATAATTCACATAGCGGACTCAAGACGATATCAACACGGATAATTTGACAAAGACTCTTCGCCTTTTATCCAACAGAACTTTCGAAAGTACTAAAAAGGACAAAACGAACCCAATTCGCTGTAACCCACACAAACACACTCATATATGAGGATTTTTCAGAAATGCAAATGTGGATAACTCTTCCGGATTCCGACAATTACCTCTTCGGATCCTTCGCGGGTTTGATAGGCAAATAATCGCATTTATTTTCCCCCTCTTGAGAGGGGTGGCCCCGTGTAACGGGGACGGGGTGTGTACAATTGGTTGGAATAAGATAAATGACTAATTTCTTGACAAAAGTTCAGATCATCTGCGCGACAGCCAAAAACAGGCCCCCGCCTTTCGTAATCACCACCGATTTGATATGACCCAAAACGTTAATCTGAGGAAACAAACCCATTTTGGGGTACTTGATTGGCAGGATCGCGGGGATCCTGCCCTGCGAGATAATTACTTTTTCTTTTTTCTGAAAATGCGGGGAAGGAAACGAGGTTGTTTGCGCCGTTCGACTTTAAGATGAGAATTGATTTTTTGGGAATGATCCATCAACCAGTCGCGCAGGACCGTCTCAATAATTTCAATATCTTTGGCTTTATGAAATTTGAGAACATACCCGGAATTATAAAATCCGGTTTCTTCGTTTTTCCTGCACCAGCGGCATTCGGCATCAAACGAAAGCTCACGGTATCCATAAATTTCCTTGTCCAGCGGCACCCGGCAAAAATACAGATGATGAACTCTGAGAGGATAAGCGCTCATTAGTTTCATACCCTCAAGAGATAAATCGAGAGTATGCCCCATTAATTGCTTGGTATGGATATCAAAGACCTGCAAAGCTTTAGCGGCCGGGCGCCTGATTTTTCGGGTAGTATCTTCATTGATAAGACTTGTCATAGTCGGATTATCGGACAGGCAGGCGACACAATTTAAAATATTTTGGGAAAATCCGGTAAATCTGTGCTTGAAGTATAAACAGTTAACACTTTTAGCACCAACTGTTTAATATTCAAACTGTTGAGTTTTAATATACGGCATGAAATTAGCTATCGTTCAATAATCATATAAGGTCATCCAGCCGGTATGCCGATTTTTTGGCCCTCTTTTTGGTATTCTCCGCGGCCCGGCATAGAGCCGAAATCTTATTCTTTGACGGCGATTTTTTGGGACTTTTTATAACCGTTAAACATAGGAGGATGTCGATTAATTTTTCAAAATTCTCTTTTTTAAAATACCGAACGCTTTCATATTCATTGACTTGCAAATATATTTTTATTAAATCGTCGCCAAAGAAATCTCCGGCGATTTCAATTTTTTCTATTTCGTATAAGTTCGAAACGAGTTCAGGGTACTTTACGAGAATCTCAGCCAGCAGGGCATCTATATAGGCTTTTGAATTATCGCCAATGATCGATTCAAAACATGATTGCAGAGTCGGCCGTAACATCCAATCATCAAATAAGGCATTAATGAATTTGGTTTTTTCCTCTTTGGCATCATCTCTCGAAAATCTACTTAAGGAATCGATAATTATGGCGCCCAACAAAATATGCTCTCGTCCCGTTAGTGAATTTACTAATTGTTTATCCGAACACAACTCATTCATTTTTTCAATATTCATAAGTGTTTCTGAAGTTGTATCTTCATATTCAGTATCCGTGTTCAAATATCCAATGACCGCCTTATACAATACATCCATATCATTTTTAATCTTCGATATTGTTTCTTTGTCGGCGCTTTTTAAGGCATCAATTGTATTCCGAGTAATAATCATTCTCAAAGGATTCAAAACCGGTTCCAATTGCATATACTTTAGTTCTTCTTCCAGATTCCGAACTCCTCTTCCCCCGAGTCTTTCATTCAATTGTCCCCAGAGATTATTCACATCGTATATTTCCACGAAATCCAAAAAGGCATGATAGTGATAGCCGTTAAGAAAAACGTACAATCCGTCATTTGCTATTTGCCGGGCGCTCCGCAAATACTCCAACCCGACATGATAATCATGAAATTTATAAAATACATTTTCACCGGTATTGAGACTCAACGCCTCGCCAATCGATTTATGAACGAACTGTTTGTCCTCGCCTTCTTTAATATTGATTGCCGTGGAAGTATGTATTCTGCCTTCAGTCGAGCCGTAGGAATTATTATAGATGATAATAGCCCGTTCATTTTCGAAACGGTTGCAGAAGGCAAAAACATTTTCATTGACATTTCCATCCTGACGCACAAAATCGAATAAGGCGAAATTTTCCGAACCGCTGAAAAGATTGCGGCGTCTCATCAAAGGAAATATTTCATGCTCATGTCGGTGAATCAAAGTTTCGTCGGGAGATTCATCCCAGTAGGCGCGGTAATATTCCATTCCGTATTTTTCGGTGAATCCTTCTATCTGACCGTGTCCAAACATGGGCAAACCCGGCATGGTCACCATCATGACCGCTACTCCGAAATATTTGTCTTCTTTACCGAATTGTTCCACGGCCGTTTCTTCATCAGGATTGCTCATGAAATTGACGAAACGTTTCAATATTTGCGGGCTGAACTCAAGAATGTTTTTTATTGTCATTCGATATTTGGCATTGTCTTCATCTTTGAGCATGTTCATAAAAGCGCTGTTGTAAACCCGGTGCATTCCAAGAGTCCTGACAAAATATCCTTCCATCAGCCAGAACGCTTCCGCCAAAAGGAGCGTATCGGGGACTTCCGCAGCGACTCGATCGACGACTTCGCGCCAGAATTCAATCGGGAAACATTTGTCCAAATCCCCGCGCGACATCCCAAATTGAGAGCGGGTGGGAATGTCACCGCCCTCCCCCGCTTTGGGAAACCATAGTCTTTGATAGTGTTTTTTAGCCAGGGTCATGGCGGCATCGAAACGGATTATCGAAAATTTGCGGGCCACGGCCAGAATATTTTGAATGACGGCTTCTCGAACCTCGGGTATAAGAAAATTCAACTGCGCAGTATCATTCCAGGGCGTGCTGGTGCCGTCATTACCATGATAAATATACTTAGTCTCCCCCGTCCATTTTTCGATTCTTTTGAAAACCACCGCGGCGTCTCTTTTTTCCCAGTATCCGTCTTCGATTTGGATAACAATCCTGTCATTTTCCGATAAATCCACACCGGTATAGCTGTACCATGGATAAGGAGATTCGGATAAATTCAAAAACCAATCGGGATGTTCAATTACCCAATTGGAATATATACCCATGTGATTGGGAACCATGTCGCTGGCGAACCTTATACCTCTCTGCCAGGCGCGATCACGTATATTTAAATAAGCCGTTTCTCCCCCCAAATCGTGGGCAATTGTATAATCATAAATCGAATAAGCCGACGGAGCCGCTTCGGGATTGCCCATGATTTGTTTAATCTTCCTCGATGCCGGAGAGCGCTCCCACAACCCGATCAACCATAATCCTGTAAATCCCCAGCGCGCCAGCAAATCCAGCTCTTCGTCAGGGATATCACTGAGATATTTTATATGACGCTGATATTTTTTCGATAGCTGATCGAGCCAGACATAAACCGACTTGGCCATAAGAACGACATTCGACATCCAGTCGGCATCGCGGCTGTAGGCGGCATGCTCAGGATAAGTATCGTCATACCATTGCGCCCGGCTGTCGAAAGCCAACGGGATATTCGGGCCCGGCCCAAATCCCCGAATCTTTTTTTCCTCGGATGAGATATCCATGGCACGAGTTATCGCCTTAAGAAGCGCTGTGGGGAGGAATGATGACCAATTTGCCTTTATGTATTCAAGCTGGTCGTCGAGCGAATCAGGGCAGGCTTTCATCGGGGCTTTGAGGCATTCAAACAGGGGCATCCCCAGAGGTTCAAATACCGGCTGGCGCGAGAATATAGTTTCCTGCTCCTTTATTAATAATGAGTACTTTGTTTTAGATTCAAATTCCTCATCATCAAATAGAGATTTCAATATATTAAAAGCCGGATTAGCGACCATCAAATACAAAAGAATCGATTCAGTAAAGATTAATTCCTGATTTTTAATAGTCTCGGTATTATCACGCAGATATTCTTCCCGCGTACTCATTTCATAGATTACTTCCGGAGGCGGATAATGATCTATAAAAGCAGGCGGAATTTTCCTCATGGCGTTTTGGGCTTCAGCCGATTTCACTTCACCCAAAACCCTTTCTTTTACTCCCGGATAGTCCTCGTTGCAATAACGGATGAGCAAATACCTGAGTATATCGGTTATCAAACCGGCCGTGTTTATTTGTCCGGCGTGAATAAAAATACCAGATTTCAATTGCCGTATATTTTCCTGATTAATAAGATGAGCCAGCTCTCTCAGATATTTTATATCCGATGCTCGCCGAGAAGTATGATAATCCGTCAAATAAGATTTCAGATTAAACACATTCCAGGATTTCTTCGAAATCTGCAATCCAAAAGGAAAGTACGCTCTCAATATTTCTATTAACCAATCCGTCATTTGTATAACTCAACAAACTTTTTAGGCGTTTATAAATCAGCTTTATTTGCGGAAGTAAATATATTGTTATTTGTCCTTCAAACGCTACTAAAATAGAATACGCGAAAAGTTCATATTGTCTTATCGGCAAGCATTGACTAAATTGGCTTTTCACATTCTCGAGAAGGGTTAGAAATGGACATTATAAAAAGCAAAATTCAACAAGTACCTCGTTTACTGGAAGAATTGGACATTGATTTATGGATGGTTTTTGTCAGGGAAACGGCGGTAACGAATGATCCCGTCATGTCCCTGGTTGTCGGGTATGAAGTTGTCTGGCCGTCCTTTTTTCTTTATACCTGTTCAGGCGAGACAATCGCTATCATAGGCAGTATCGACCAGGCTGATTTTCAACGGAGCGGTTATTTTACGGAAATTATTCCTTATGACGAGGGAGTCGCCGATGTTATTAAAGAGACCCTGACAAAATTAAATCCAAAGTCGATTGCTATTAATTATTCCAAAGATAATCCTTCCGCCGACGGCCTGACGCACGGTATGTATCATCTGTTGCGCGATTACCTGGTCGGCACCCAATTTATTGACAAATTGATTTCGGCCGAGGAAATCTGTTCAAAATTACGCAGCCGCAAATCTGATGTTGAAATTGAAAATATTTCCAAAGCGGCCGAACTTGCCTGTCAGGCATGGGACAATGTCATCCCGCAGCTTAAAACGGGCATGACGGAAAAAGAAGTATCAGACCTCGTTGCCTCCGAAATCGAATCTCTCGGATACACAATCTCATTTCCAACAATTGTTAATACCGGAGACAAAACTTTACCCGGTCACGGTACGCCTACCGACGCGGTAATTGAACCGGGAGAGATACTGCATATTGATTTTGGAGTGAATTATAAGGGGTATTGTTCCGATTTGCAGAGACTTGTTTATTTTAAAAAACCGGAAGAGAGCGATGTTCCCGATGAAGTATTAAAAGTATTCGAGCTTATAAAAAATATAATCTTGGAATCGGCCAAAATGTGTAAACCGGGAAAAATTGGACTGACAATAGACAGTTATGCCAGAAAAGTCCTTAAAGATAATGGTTATCCTGAATATAAACATGCCCTCGGCCATCAACTGGGACAATATGTTCATGACGGCGGCGCTCTTATCGGACCACAGTGGGAACGTTACGGAAAATCGCCCAATATTCCTTTGGAAATCGGAAACGTATTTACTCTCGAACTTGAAGTCACGCTCGAAAATATTGGTCATATTTCTCTTGAAGAAGACGTAGTAATTGAAAATCAGGGAGCCCGTTTCCTTTCGCCACGGCAAACTGAATTGGTTGTACTGTAATTTACTAAAAGCGAGGAATACTATAAATGTCGCAAAGCAAAGTAGTCGAACAAAAAGCAATTCCTCAACGCACGGGTATTGAGGAAAAACACAAATGGGATTTATCTGTGATATTTGATTCGGATGAAACCTGGGAAAAAAGTAATCAGAAGGCAGAAGAATTAATCAATAAAGCGAAGGATTTCGCAGGCAAATTATCCGAATCACCGGAAATACTGTTCAATTGCCTCGAACTGCGCACCAAATTGTCTCTGATTGTTTTTGACCTCTTTCAATACGCGCGCCTGAATAAAGATCTGGATGGACGTCAATCGAAATACCAGGCCATGACTGAGCGAGCGGCGATGCTTTCATCAAAAGCCGAAGCGTCATTTTCATTTATAGAACCGGAATTATTGCAGATCGATAAAGATAAACTCGAGGAGATGGGACAAAAGTTCCCCCGAACCGATCTCTATGATTTTTACATTAAGGAATTTAATCGCTCACGAGAACATATCCGCAGTGGAGAAGTCGAAGAGCTTTTGGCGCGGTCGGCGGTTATCAGCCGCGGTCCACAGAGCATTTTCTCAATGTTCGACAGCGCCGACATAAAATACCCTGAAATTGAGGACGAAAACGGCAACGCGGTTCAACTGACCAAACAGCGTTTCGCGAAATTCATGGAATCGCCCGATCGCCGCGTCAGGCGGGAAGCCAACGGAAAATTCTTTGAACCGTATAAGAACAATATCAATACCCTGGGTGCCATGCTGGCTTCTTCGGTCAATGCCGATGTATTCTATGCCCGGGCTCGCAAATTTGACAGTTCACTGCATCACGCTCTTGATGTCTATAATATCCCAACTTCCGTATATCATTCACTTCTTGATTCGACCCAGAAATACATAAACGGACTTCACCAATACGTATCGCTGCGCAAGAAAGTACTGAAACTTGATGCCGTCTATACTTATGATTTGTATTGCCCCTTGATTTCCGAATTGAATATTGATGTACCATACACGACTGCGATCGATGAAATTCGCGAAGCGACCAAAACTCTCGGCAATGAATATGAACAAGTACTCATGGGAGGATTCGACTCCCGCTGGATCGATGTATATGAAACGGAAGGAAAAGTCGGCGGAGCCTATAACTGGGCTAATTTTAACACCCACCCGTTCGTTTTGATGAATTATAACAATACACTGAGTAATCAATTTACCCTGGCGCACGAAATGGGACATGCCCTGCACAGTCATCTGGCCAATCAAAATCAACCGTATCAAAAAGCAAACTATTCCATTTTTGTCGCCGAAGTTGCCTCAACCATTAACGAAGGATTATTACATCATTACCTCGTTCAGCAAACCGATGATGATAATAAAAAGGCGTTTCTTACTGACCGCTGGTTGATGGGCGCCCTGGGTACGTACTTCCAACAGGTGCTGTACGCGCACTTTGAACTCAAAATCCATGAACATGTTGAAGGCGGTCAGGCCCTGTCTCCCGATATCATGAACGGCATCCTCAAAGATTTATTACTCAAATATTTTGGTCCCGACTATACTGTGGACGAGTTCACGAAATACAAATGGTCACGCGTGCCTCATTTTTATCGCGCTTACTATGTTTATCAATACGCGACGTCATTTGCCGCGTCTCAGGCGATACTCAAACGGTTTCTTGACGGTGAGGAAGGCATCATTGATAAATATTTAAACCTCCTGCGTTCCGGTGGAAATGATTATCCCATTGAGCAATTAAAGAAATGCGGCGTTGACATGACAACCTCAGAACCGTTTGAGGCAACTCTTGAATTATTTGCGTCACGCGTTAAAGAATTGGAAAATTCTTACATAAGCTGAAAACAAAAGGCCGCTAAACGGCGGCCTTTTGAACATGGAATTTATTTGACGTTATAGTAAATCTTCGGTCCAATAAATCAGATAATCCGAAAGAGCTTCGCTATATCCCGTTTCTTTGTAGCGGATATTGCCTTCCTTATCAATCACGACCAAGGTCGGAATTCCGGAGATACCATATAGCTTGACTAATTCATCATTTCCGTATAAAAGGGTCATGGCATAATCATTTTCATCCATATATTTAATCTGTTTTTTGCGGCCCTTCTCCCAGACACAAATCGAAAATACCACGACATCATCGTGAGCGTCATTCCTTATAAATTTATTCAATGTCGGCATTGTTCTGCGGCAAGGCCCGCACCATGTTGCCCAAAAATCAAGTACGATTACTTTCCCTTTAAAATCGGCCAAATTAACCATATTGCCGTCTTTGTCAGGCAAGGACCAATCCGGGGCGGACTCATCGAGTTTTTCCTTCAAAGCCTCTTCCTTGCGTTCTGACGCGCCATTAACCCAGTTGGACTTGACGCCCGCGATTATTTCCTGCCAACGAGAATCATCCTTTAATGGCTCCAAATCTTCTTCTTTTTGAGTAGAACCAGCTTTATCCCAGCCAAGTTCAACAGCAGTTTGCAGGGACTTAAAGGCGTTTTCAACATCGCCCGTCAAATTATAAGCGCAGGCAACATCATAATGAGCTTCGGCGTTTGTCGTGAAATCTTCTTTGGCCTGATAGTAATTTATCATTTCTCCGTAAGACCCGGCGTTTCTCAAGGCTCGGGCATAATAATAGTCGCGATACTCCGCAATCTCATCATCCGGGGTCCCCTGCGCTTTACGTTCTTCCAGCATCGCGTCGATTTTTTCCAGAGATTGATCATACTTTCCGGTCAAGGCATAAAAGTAGGCATAGGTTCGGTCAGAAGCCCAGCGCGCCTCGGCGGCTTTGCCCTTATCGAGAAGTTCCAGCGCTTTGTCATAATTTTTCTGATATACATTCAGCTTATAAACGTATTCATGCGGATATGATTCTTCCGGCTGAAGCTCGGCCAATTTAGTAAAATACCCCAAATCCTCTTCAAGCATATTTGCCAATTCTTTGGCATCGGGATCATCGTCATCGGCATTAAATAAATCGCTTACGTAAGTTGCCAAAAGCAGCCGATATCCATAAGGCCATTCAGCGTCAAGAGCAATCGCTTTTCGGCCAAGTTTTATCTTTTCAACCGGCGATTCGGCGACCCGGCCATATAAATATGTAAATTTGGCCGAATTGATATCGGATTTCAGTAATTCCTCACAAAACGAGCGAGCCGCGTCGATATCATCTCTTCTCCATCTATCCTGCGCCCGGCGTATCACGTCGATATCCGAGGCGTTATTAATAAAATCCCCGCACAATTCTCCAACTTCCTCTTCGGTAATCACGGCTTTATATTTCTCATCAAAGACTTCCCTCGTATACTCGTCCGCTAAAACAATGGCCGATAAACACGCGACCAGAAACAGAATACATAGAATGCTTCGCTTGTACACAAAACCCTCCTACTCAAAATCTCCTGAAAAGAAGTATGCTTATTGTTTTTTTCTCATCTTTAGTTTTTCCAATTCAAAGTAATTCATTAGGGCATTGTCTTCAAGCTGTTTTTACACCTGTTCGGGATAAACTGAGCTTGACGAATTAATTAAAAATCCTATATTGACTTGTACCTCATTTACTTATCCCGCCAACGGGACAAACAGGAGATCGAAATGTTAAAGCATCTTGTGATTACTTTCACTGCAATCATTTGGTCTGGGGCTGCTACCTACGCTGCTGATTTATATAAGGTTGACGTCACCAGTTTAAGTGATGCATTAATACTAAAATCGTCTATGGCCGAACCAATTGCCAGATTAAATGATGGGTATTTGGTTTTGATAGATGAGTCTGCCGCTCAACAAATCGAAAATAGCGGGATAAGAGTACACCTATTGGGCAAAAATATCTCAAAAAATGAAATTGCCCTTGATAATAGGCAAGATGATGAAAATATCGGAAAATTCGAGATGTTATATTCCGAAGATCAGGTTAGGTTTTTCAGAGTGGATAAAACCATGCCGCCTGAAAAAATGCAGGAATCTGAGTTATTTCCAGTTATAAATTATGGTATCGATATCGAATATATTCCACCATCCGAGAAATCTGTCGATCCGAGCAGATACCCTGATAATTTAACTGAGTTGATTTCCGGTATTCTTGAGGATTCATTGTACTCTTATGATACTCATCTGGAATCTTATCCTCCCCGGGTTTCCGGCTCCCAGTCAGCCAAGGATTCACGGGATTGGATTTTTAATAAACTAATCGAATTCGGTTACGATTCGGTCGTAGTCGATACTTTTGAAGCAACTATTTATAGCGAGCTAACCGAATGCTATAATATAATAGCCTATAAAGTTGGTACCGTCATGCCGGATCATCATGTTATTGTCGGGGCTCACAAAGATGCCTACTACGGTTCTCCCGGCGCCGACGATAACGGTTCAGGAACCTGCGGGGTTCTGGAAATTGCTCGAATATTAAAAGACGTGGATACCGATTTAACCTTTGTTTTCTCCCTCTATTCTGGTGAAGAGCAAGGGAAGCTCGGTTCCTGGCATTATGCTAACGAAGCCAAAGACAGGGGCGATAGTATTGTGTATATGTTCAATCTGGATATGATTGGTAATTTCGAAAATACAAATGACGTTTCAATGCACTATGGATCTCAGATGGAATATACTGACCTATGGTATGATCTTGCTGACTCTCTTGTAAATTTGACCGGCCATTATGATGGAGCCAATAGCAGGTCCGACCATTATCCATTTCAACAAAATGGTTATCAGGTAACCTTTTTAATCGAGTACATATTTTCCGATTACTACCATAAGTTCCAGGATAGCACTGTTTATATGAATTTTGATTATGTCACAAGGATTGTAAAATCAGCGTTGGCGACTGTATATACGGTTTCTCAAACGTATGTTCCGTATAATAGTCTTGCTTTTAGCATTGCCGGTAATCCTCCCAATGTTGTCTTACCGGGCAAATCAACTCCCGTAACTATTGAGGTATTAGGTGCCTATGGCGGTACACCGATTCAAAACAGTGGATACTTACATTACAGCATTAATGGCGGAGAATATCAAATTATCCCAATGGCTTCCCTTGATCTCACAACTTATCAAACGAATTTACCTGGTTTATCCTGCGGGGATGAAATATCTTATTATTTCAGCGCATCTGAAATCATAAACGGTCAGTTTTATTACCCCTCACCCGGATCGCCGTTGACGGTCATTGTTGGATCCGAACAAGTCATTATTTTTGAGGATGATTTTGAAACCGATAAATCCTGGACGGCAACCGGTCAATGGGAACGAGGAACTCCCCTGGGCATGGGCGGAGCTCACGGCTACCCGGATCCATCTTATGCATATTCAGGTGAAAACGTATATGGTTATAATTTATCAGGCGATTATCCGGACAATTTGGGCCCACAATTTTTGACGGCCCCATTTTTAGATTGTTCCGATTATGGCGAAGTCACGCTTAGCTTTATGCGCTGGCTAGGGGTCGAGCGTTCTCAGTATGATCATGCCTCAATAGAAGCAGCCGGTTTCGGGACGGGATTTGTTACTGTTTGGGAAAACGAAGCCACAATTAGCGATAACGAATGGGTTGCACAAACAATTGATATTTCAGAAATTGCCGACCATGAGAGCACTGTCATACTCCGCTGGACAATGGGAAGCACCGATAATGGTTGGACCTATTGCGGTTGGAATATTGATGATGTTTCTATCACCGGCTATACATGCGATCAGACAAACGATCCCCTGGCGATAACAAGCGAATCGATTCCCGGAGGCGCAACCGGGGATACGTATTCTTATCAACTGGAAGCTATCGGCGGTGTCGGCAATCATACTTGGGCGGACAGGGATAATAGTCTCGTCGGAACTGGTTTTTCTGTAACATCCGACGGCCTTTTGGGAGGCATCCCCTTGAATCCGGGGTCTATTACTTTTGTCGCCTCGGTTGGCGATGACGACGGCAATATATCCGAACGACAATTTACGACGACAATTGAATTGAGTTATAAATGCGGCGATGCTAACGGCGATGATGAGGTCAATGTCGGTGACGCGGTTTATATAATTAATCATGTTTTCAAAGGCGGTCCTGCACCTGAACCGATTGAATCCGGCGATGCCAATAACGACGGAGAAACCAATGTCGGCGACGCGGTTTATTTAATAAATCACATCTTCAAAGGCGGCCCCCCGCCGTGCAGTTAAAATTCTGTAATGATTGACATAAAAGGCCGGGATTGACCGGCCTTTTTTGTTTCGAAGAATGTGAAGAATCTAATTCAGGCGAATCACTTCGAGTAAATTAAAATCGTTCTTTCTTACCTGAAAACTCTCGAAAAACTTTTCTTCAATTATATTTCCGGAGACGTCCAGAATTTGGATTTTTATATCATGTTGGCCTGGAGGCAATTCAAAATCACCGACAAGAATATATCCGGGCAAAAGACGCGAACATCGCAAATCGGCATTCTCTGTGAAATCGGTAATAGCGTCAATCGCAAGTTTCTTAAGCCATCCCCCACTCCCTTTGTCCGCCTTCTTTTTCATATTATGGGTTTTCAGTCCCTTCATGATTGCTCGGGCCAGGGTCTTTAGATATATCATAGATTTTTTGGCCTCAAAAGTTTCAATCGCCGCTTTACCGATATCTTCAATCAAGCGCAAATCACCCAGATAGGTATCATTCGCGAAGACTCGAATACTCTCTATATCGGTCGGCCGGGAAACCAATTGCGGAATGGAAAACTTAAAATAATAATCTTCTTTGACGTCCATTGGTATATGACCGTATTCAGCATGTGGCATTTTAGGATCATCATACAATATCTGTACGAGTTTTAACTCTTTGTCGGTTCGCAAGCGCAAATTCATAGCTTCTTTAACCGGCGCGAATCCAACCAGTCCCACTATTGACAGAACCGACAGAGAATCGGAAGCATATATAACCTCCGGCATTTCGAAATCATAGATATGAGGCTGCTCGATGAAGGCACGTCGCATTAGGTCATAATCAAGCTCGGCGTCGTCATATTTGCCATCGGCGGCATACATATGCAGGCTCATATACCGGGCAAAGGCGGAATTATTAAACCGCGATGGTTTGGCCTCGTAATTAATTTCAACTCTCGATGAATCGTCTCGGTCCTGGGCATTGAGCATATCCGCTTCTTCGCGGTACTTTTGTTCCAGTAAATTGAGTTTTTCATTGGCGCGACGTATTTCGACAAAAGCATCGTCAAATAGATCAAGGGAAATGTAATTTAAGGCCTTGATTAGATTTGAATACAGTATCTCGTAATCTTCCCCGGTATATTCCAGGATATTATCGTTTAATATTATAGAACCTACCGCCCGCGAGATACTGCGAGTATATAATTCATCGGCGGCGTCTTCCGCCTGGGTCAGGCGCGAAATACTGGAATCAAATTGAAGATTATAATGATAGGCCAGGCCGGCATCCAGATAGTACAAAAAGCGATCCTTCTTTTTGTACTTTCCGTTAGTTTTTGCCTCTTCAATCTGAGCGACTGCCGATGAAAAATTACCCTGTCTTAACTCCTTTTCAATCGGCTCATAAAAGGCTTTTTGCGTCGCGACCGAACTGCAGCCGGAAAAAACGCCCAGTGCACAGACAAAAAGAACGGCGATCTTTAATTTATCGCGCAACTTTATCAATCGCCTGATTCCTACCAGCTCGTTTTATCCTTTGAGATTTCCTTCTTGACTTTTTTGGTGCCGATCCAAACTTTTTCAGCCGTTTCAATATTGATTAGTTCCAAATCGGTTTGGTAATAAACGACACGAACTCCGCCTGCCTCGTCAACGATTGATTTTATCGCTCCCAGGAGGATAAAATCAGCGCCCGTTTCTGCCCGAAGTTTTTTCATTGTTTCGCGCGACGCGAAATCCCGCTGGTCGTACCTTTCCTCGCGCCCATCTTCCCTTTGATCGCGAGTGGCAACGAACCTGATTTGCCCGGAATTGATAAGTTCTCGTTCAAAATCGGTTGTGAATGTTTCCGTATCGATATGCTCGCTGCTTCTATTACGTATCAGACCGACGGTGACAAATGGTTTCTGGCTGGTAGCCGAGGCAAAATCGATCAACCAGGGCCGCGACAAACAATCACTAACCATTTCTTCGGCAACTAATCTCGCGTCAGTGTCATTCCATTTTCCGCTGACATCGGTCACCGTTTCGGGATCGATCCGATGTATCTGGCGCGATGATGATCCGCATCCCAGCAAAACCGCTGAAACAATTAAAATAAGGATTAAATTCTTCACAATTCATCCTCCGTAATTTATATGTTTATCTGTCAGGTTCAAATTGTACAAATATAAATATCAATATTGAGCCGCTCGTCACAATTAAAATATTGACAGAATATCGAAAATTTTCCGTATTCAATATTGTTTTTCGAAAGTGAATGACCGAGGGATTATATAATATCAGGCTAATTTCAAATACAAAAAAGAACTAAAAATTAAGCCGCAAATCTCTATAACTAATAATCTATCAGTATATTACAAAATATGGCCTTTTTTGCATTTTTTTGCTGTTAAGACCTTGACAATAAATAAAAGAGATGTATATTACTCCCCAATTGATAATGATTCTCAATTTCTATTTTGGGAGTAATAATGAGTATTGACGCTCATCAAATCTTTAATGAGTATATAAAGGCCTCGGGGCTCAAAGGAACCACCCAAAGAGAAATCATCCTTGACGCTTTTTTATCGACTAATGATCATGTTTCGGTTGACGACCTCCATATGATTCTTAAAAAACTTAGCCGGAAAGTCGGTTACGCGACCATCTATCGCACTATGAAACTTATCGCCGACAGCGGCTTGGCACGGGAGGTATTATTCAATGACGGAATATCCCGCTTTGAACATACAATCGATTCCGAACATCATCATCACCTGATTTGCCAGAAATGTAAAAAGATTGTCGAGTTTTCAAGTGAAGCCCTGGATGCCGAGGAAAAGGCGATCGCTCGAAAACACGAATTCGAGACTCATTCTCATCATTTTAAGATTTTTGGAATTTGTAAGGACTGCCGGAAAATGGCGGAACGGAAACAAAATCAGAAAAAACGGGTTAATAAATAATGTTTGATAAAACGCTAATTGCATCGGAGAGAAAGATGAGCTCTATGACTAAATTCGACCAACTGAACCTTAGTGAAACCAAAGTTGGCAAAACTTATCAACTGGTGAGTTTAGACGGGGGATTCAAGCTTCGTGAAAAAATCGCGTCGATGGGGCTCAATTCGGGAACGTATTTTACCATTATAGCCAATTCGGGCCACGGTCCGGTCGGACTTGAAGTCCGATGCACCAGATTGGGGATTGGACGCGGGGCGGCCATTAAAATCAAGGTGAAGGAAGTTGAATTCGGATAAACAGGAATTTACAATCGCCTTGTCCGGAAATCCCAATTCCGGAAAAACGACAATTTTTAATAACCTGACCGGCGCCAACCAGCATGTCGGCAACTATCCCGGTGTTACCGTTGAAAAAAAAGAAGGCTATTCGAATTTTGACGGTCATCGATATAAATTAGTCGATCTTCCGGGGACCTATTCCTTGTCAGCCTATTCTATCGAAGAAATAATCGCGCGCAACTATATCATAAAAGAAAAGCCTGATGTTGTCGTTGATGTCGTGGACGCCACAAATATCGAGCGTAATCTATATTTAACTACACAAATCATTGAGCTGGGCATTCCGGTCGTGATCGCTCTCAATATGAGCGACATGACTCATTCCCGGGGAATACAGATTGATACCAAATTGCTTTCCCAGCTTCTGGGTGTCCCGATTATTCCCACAATCGGATCGAAACGAAAAGGGATGGATAATTTAATGCGTGCCGTAATTGAAACGGTGAGAAACGGCAAGAAAAATAATCCGATTGAAATAAATTATGGCAGGGAATTCGAGACGGAGCTTACTCGGATTGAAAAATCGCTTGATAATTACACCGCCATTACCAACGGCTACCGCCCCCGTTGGCTGGCTCTCAAGATTCTCGAGAATGACAAAGAAATTATTTCCCATTTTGAAAACAGTGTTTCCGATTTGGAATTCTATCAGGCAATTGATAAATCTCGAAATAATATAGAAACTCTTTTTGGTGATGAAACGGCGGCGGTTGTATCGGATAGGAGATACGCTTATATCAGCGGAGCCTGCGCCGAAGCGATAACATTAACCGGGACCAATCGCCATGATATTTCCGATAAAATCGATCTGGCCCTCATTCACCCCGTCCTGGGTCTGCCCATTTTCGGTTTTCTGATATGGCTGATGTTTAATCTGACCTTTACTTTGAGCGAATACCCCATGGACTGGATTGAAAGCGGCATTTCTCTATTATCCGGCTGGCTGCAATCGACTCTCCCCGACGGCCTTTTGAGTTCACTCATAGTTGATGGTATTATCGGAGGTGTCGGAGGCGTCATTGTCTTTTTGCCCAATATCATGATGCTCTTTTTGTGCATCGCCTTACTCGAAGACAGCGGCTATATGGCTCGGGCCGCATTCATAATGGACCGCATCATGCACAAAATAGGACTGCACGGCAAATCATTTATACCGATGATTATCGGTTTCGGGTGTTCGGTTCCGGCCTACATGGGCAGCCGTATTTTAGAAGACAAAACAGACCGACTGGTCACTTTGCATGTAACGACCTTTATGAGTTGTGGAGCCAGATTACCGGTATATATTTTAATTTGCGGAGCGTTCTGGCCGGAAAATGCCGGCAATGTCGTTTTTTCCATTTATGTTCTGGGTATCATCATTGCCATCGCGATGGTCAAAATTCTCCGGACCTTCAGATTCAAAGGTATGTCGGCTCCCTTCATTATGGAACTTCCTCCTTATCGGGTACCAACTTTGCGTTCACTGTCTATTCATATGTGGGAACGCTCATGGCTCTATCTGCGAAAAGCCGGTACGGTTATTTTGGGTATCTCGATAATTATGTGGTTTTTGATGACATTTCCCCGAACGGATACGTTTTCGCATGACTATGATTCCCTCGCCGAAGAAGCCGTCTCTCAACAGGAAATTGGAAACCTGACGGGAGATGAATTAGAAACAACCCTTACAGGCTTTCAAAACATTAAAGCGTCGGAGCAATTATCTAATAGTTTTGCCGGTAAAATCGGTAAGACTGTTGAGCCGGTTATCGCACCCTTGGGATTCGACTGGCGTTTGGGCATCGCTCTCGTTTCATGCTTCGCCGCCAAGGAAGTCGTGGTGTCAACCATGGGTACCATTTATGGGGTCGGCGAGGCCGGTGAAGAATCGACATCCCTAAGACAAAAACTGGCCCATGACCCGGCTTATTCCAAATTGATCGCTTATGCGTTTGTCGTTTTTATTCTATTGTATACTCCCTGCATGGCTGCGCTTGCCGTATTCCTGCGCGAATCGGGATCATGGAAGGAACTTTTCTACCAGATAATCTATACTTTTTCCTTAGCGTATGGTCTGGCGTTAATCGTATATCAAGGTGGAAGGCTCTTGGGGCTTAATTAATATGAGGCTGATATGTTTGAGCTAATTATTGTTACTGTCGTTGTTATTGCCGCCGCCTGGTATGTCGGAAAAACTTTATGGAAAGAAAGTAAGGGGCAGGGATGCGCTGGTTGTAATTGTACTTCGCAGGGGAAAAAATTGCATAAATTCGTCAGAATAAAAAACATTGGTCCGAAGAAGTTATAAAGCCAAAAAGCCATTTAACTGAGTAAAACTAGGCAATTCTTGACTATTCAAGACACTTTTTATATATTCAAAAAACTAAAAGTACAAACCATTCTTTTGAAACCTTTATATGGAAAATCTCGGCCAAGCGGAGGATCCCAGTATGACATTGCCAATAACCTCTGATCGTATTATCCTACGAAGATATACTCATGAAGATGCACAAGATATATTTGAATTTGTGTCTCAACCTTCGGTAGCAAAAGTAACATCCGATAATATAGAAGCTACCGAAGACGGGATTAAAAAATACATCGACTTGCAGAATTCATATCAGCCCTTTGAAAAGGAAAAGGTATTTGACCTGGCCATTGAACGGAAAGAAGATGGCAAGGTGATGGGATTGTTGACGCTGATATGTCGAGACCAAAAACAAGGGGCAATCGGATGGGCGCTGGGTACTGAGTATCGAGGGCAGGGATATGCCACAGAAGGAGCCAAAGCATTGATGAACTATGGGTTTAGATCGCTTGATTTGCACCGCATTCAAGCGGATACAAGTAGCGGCAATTCTGCATCCTGGAAAATAATGGAAAGTCTTGGGATGAGGCGAGAGGCACAGTTAAGAGAAGCAGTTTATGAAGAAAGTGAATGGTGGGATAAATATATCTATGCCTTACTTGCTGATGAGTGGATGTATAAGGAAGCAACATGATAATATAGTAGGAATTGTGTTTATTCACTCCATAACGGCGGCTAAGATCTCGCTGGAGTGGATCCAGCACGCAGCGGCGAAAATCAGGTTTGCTAAACCTCAGCTTGAGGTTGATATATTGGAAATACGTTTTGGGATAAAAGTAAGGGACAGGGATGTGTTGGATGCGATTGTTCATCGCAAAAGAATAAACTAAAGAAAATCGTCACAATAAAAACTATTGGTCCCAAAAAGCTATAACGCGTACGTTATCATTTTGAGTTATCAATAATGGAATGAGGATAATATCATGAATCTTGATAAAAATAATTATGCCCGATGGAATGGAAAATCATTAACCGTCGATATTCTATATTCACGAGCCGGAATCGCTAATCAGGTTTGGATTGAAAATTCAGAAGGGGCAATATTGATCGATTGCGGAGATGGTATCCTAAGAGATTTATTGAAAAACAAAATTAATTACAAGAAATTATCAGCAATTTTCATTACACACGGGCATTTTGATCATATGGGAGGGCTTCATTCGCTGCTTGGTTTTCTCCGTATGATCGGCCGCGAAGAAACTCTCGTTATATATGCTCCAAGTGATTGTATTGAAGTTGAATCTATGGTGCGTGAATTCACACGCATATATGATTTCACGACTGAATTTCCAATCATTCTGGGCAATCTCAACGAAGGAGATAAACGATCGGTCGCCGGGATGAATATTGAAGTATTTGAAATGACCCATTACGGCAGCGTTGCCGGAGCCGGAATTACCGACCCTCTCCCCGCTCTCGGTTATCGAATTTCCTGTGAAGATGAAATCATCGCCATAACCGGCGATACCGGCACGAACAAGTTCAATAAGAATTTAGTAAAAGGCGCCAACCTGGCGATCATAGAATCTACTTTTCGCGATACCAAATCGATTGATAAAAAAATGATTAGCAAAGTCCATCTTACGGAAAAATTAGCCCGGGAATACGGCAAACTGGCCAAAGAATATATTCTGGTGCATAAGGCGTATTGATAATCAAATATCAACGAATATCCGGGCCAATGATTTGCCCGGAGCCTGAATATCCAAATCAAGAAAATACCCGAACGGCGTTTGGGAAACTTCGTATTCCGCTTTCGTCAACCTATGCTCAGCGCTGTCGAATAATTGTTTGGTGGCTTCGAGAGTAGCTTTGCTTTCGGATAAATGCGCGAAAGAATGCAGGAGTATTTTGCGCGTATCGTTTTTGCGGGCCGCCCATTTTAGATTCTTAATCATTTTGGTTTCGACCGCCGACAGGTTTTCTTCATCCTCTTTTTCGACCTGTATGAATCCTATCAGAGTATCATTAATTTCCCGTTCTTCATCGATATCCTGAACTTCTTCAACCGCCTTAACGCTGGTTTTATAGGCAAATCTATCAGTGTATATCATCAACAATTTCATCGCACGCCGCCTTGTTATATCTAATCATTAAAATACATAGCAACCGTAAAAGGTATTCTATAATAATCTACCGCGCCTTGATCTCGCCGCGGAGGAGCATTTTCAAACCCTCAAAAGTGCCTTTCCATACGGCGTCTTCCCCGGCCATAATAGCCACGATAGCTTTATCCTCAAGGCTGACTTCCATTACCAGTTCTTCCCCGTCGATATTAAAAACCGCTTCGCCCCACATATCGGCGGGTAAATCGCTGTATTCAACATCTTTATCGGTCCGAATCTCACCGGTCATTTTTAACTTTGACATTCTCATCTCCCACGAATTTATTCACTATTGTTTTTTCGCTTTTTAATCAACCTCTTGATTTCGTCTTCGCCCAGGGGCAGGTTATTTTTAACTTTCAGACTCTCCGACCATTCCCGGGCAAAATCTCTCTGCAGGCGATAATTAATAAAGGCCGTTACCAGCATGGCCAGAAACGCCCCCAAGCTGGCCAATCCCATATCTTTGTGAGCGTCCCAAATGTCACCCTGTGTTCCCAGGTAGGCCACGCCCAGATCGCCGCCAAAAACTTTGACCGCTCCCCATTCGAATAATTCAAAGAGCATTGATGTTGACATCGTTACATCCAGAGGCAGGAAATATCCCCAAAAACCTTTGACATGAGCGACTCGAAAAAACACTTCCCGAATCGGATAAGCCAGAAGCAGGCCGTAACTGAAATGAACCAGGCGGTCGAAATGATTTCTTTCCCACCCCATCAACGAATTAAATGTCCGGCCGATTATTGACTCAAACCAGGCGTCATATGGTACCTGCGCGTAGGTATAATGAGCTCCGATTTCATGAACACCTATAAATAAAAAAATTAATGAGTAGGAAATCCGTGAAAGTGGAAATCTCTTGGCGGTAAATGCCAGAACCCCGACACATACGACCGCCAGGAGATTTTCCAAAGCCCAGTCCTGCCGGTCATGAGGGTTTATCGCCAGTACGATCCAGAGAATAAGAAATGCCACTCCCAGTAACGCGGCATATCTTTTATGAGATAATCTTGATTTTTCCAAACTGAGCCTCTTTTTCCGGAATCGTTAATTCGAAATAAGAAAAGATTATTTTGTTAAGGCAAGTCTATTATTTGGTCGTTTCAATAGTTGACAGAAAGCGCCCAATCGCATACATTCGCCGCCATGGAATGGTATATGTATCTGGCTGTCATCGGAGCGGGCTTCGCCGCCGGATTTATTAACACCCTTGCCGGAAGCGGCTCGCTTATTACTTTGCCGCTTTTGATTTTTCTCGGTCTGCCCGCCAATATCGCTAACGGAACCAACCGCGTCGCCATTCTCCTGCAGAATATTGTCGGAGTCAGGACTTTTCATAACAGCCATCTATTAAATATTAAACACAGCTTTAAGCTGGCAATCCCGGCCGTAATCGGAGCCATAATCGGCGCCCAGATCGCGTCCGATTTGAATGAACGAATAATGCATCACACTATCGGCGTTATCATGGTTTGCATGCTGATCATACTTCTGGTGCGGCCCAAAAGATGGTTCAAAGCCAAAGCTATTGATGATATTACCAAAACGTCATTTGTTCAGATGTTAATATTTTTCGGAATTGGAATATATGGAGGATTTATTCAGGCCGGTGTCGGGATTATCCTTTTGGCCGGATTGATGCTCAGCGTCGGCTTCGATGAGCTGCATGCCAATCCGGTGAAAGTTCTAATCGTCCTCTGTTTCACGTTTTTCGCCGTAATTATTTTCGCCCTCAACGATCAAATTGTCTGGACCGTAGGGCTTATTATGGCGATCGGAAATATGCTGGGCGCTTGGGTGGCCGTAAAATTCGCCATAAAAAAGGGTAATAAATTTATCCGCTGGATACTTATAATCATCGTTGCCGTCTCGGCCGCCAAGCTTTTGGGAATAATCGATCTATTTATTTGATATTTCTATATTTTTATATTGACCTGTTTCATTCATATTAATATCTTATATTACATCTATGTATTATGTTCAATATTCAAACCAATGATCGGCATCTCGCGCATACGTTGAAGTAATAAAATATTTTAGCTGTGGGAGGGTACATAATGAATAATGCTACCAGTTCGGGAATTATTAACAATTTGAAGACCGCCATAGGATTTATCGGGGCAATAACTTCAGCCTGCTATATTTTTGGGTTTATTATTATTAACTCCTTTTTCATTTCTTTTGGTGTTGTGACATATAACGCCCTTAATACCAAATATCTCGCGGTTGGAATCTGCTTTATGTTTTATAATACCCTGGTTGCCCTGGTTTATATTGGATTATTCGGCAACAAGGGACCGTTTCAGACTTATAGAAACACTAAAGAGTCATCATGGTTCAAACGCCATTTTATTCGACTCTTCTGGCTTTTGATGTATTTTTTAGTATTTGTTTGCATAATGCTTTTCGTTTTTTATGTGACCGATTCGGATATGGAGATATTCAAATATAAATTTCTCTACGTGCTTATGTTTCTCGGTTCCCTGGGATTTAGCATAATAATCGATCTATATAAACGAACCGTAGAAAGCAAATTGATACCAATCGTGGTGATCGTGGTGACTCTGGTGCTATCGGCGGTTTTTTACGGCCGATTTATATTTCAATATGTCTCCGAGTCGGTCGGTGGAGGAAATCCTCGGGACATAGTACTGGTATTTAATAATGAGAACACTGCCCAAACAAAAAATGTATTGGGTTTATGCGATACATGTTTTGTTTCCAACCCGATGAAGCTTTTGGGTGAAACAGCTGAGGAATATATCATTAATTATATGAAACCGGTTCTGCGTTTTTGCGACGACAGCGGCTATAGCTATAATTTCATAAAAATTGACTCAATCAATCAGGCTATGCAAATTAAAAAGAAATATGTGGAAAGCATTTTATACCGAGTCATTGATTATGATGAAGCCTGCTTGCAGGAACGCCAGGAAATCAAAGGATTTTCGCTGCCTTCAATGAGCAAATTGCGCAAGAAAAAATAATCCTTAGCTCTTGCCTGCAAAATAAAAGACACCTATCTTTCTGCCATAGCAAGAGGCAGACACTATGGAAACAAAGGACATTCTCCTTCATACCGACCGTGAGTTCGCAAAATTAGCTTTGGAAAATGGAGCTCGCGCGGCTTTTGATTATTACATGGCCGATGACGCTCGGATTTATGCCGCCGGAATTGAACCGAGGGTCGGAAGGGATTCAATCTTATCGCTCTTCCCCAAAATTGACAACGACATTCTCAACTGGGAACCGTATTTCGCCGATATTGCCGCGTCCGGAGATTTGGGTTATACTCTTGGCAAATACAAATCAACTCATATTGACGACTCGGGAAAAGCCTCGGCAACTTACGGAAATTATGTGACGATCTGGAAAAAGCAACCGGACGGTCAATGGAAATTCGTCTTCGATACTGGTCATAAATCGTCAAGCGAATAACCTATGTCTGAGATAAATCTAAATAACAAATACTTCAAGGGCGTCGAGAACTATGACGACGGGGATTTTAATCAGGATACGGTGTTTCATTATCGTCAGGATAAGACTATTGTCTGGGCGACTTTTCAAGGCGGTGGAACTCGATTCGGAACTGTCGTCGGTTATATTGATGAGAAGGAATCAATCCGAATGGTTTGGCAATATTTAAGCGTTTTGGATAAATTTATCTCAGGGACAACCGTATCGGAAGTTGAGATTCTGCTCGACGGACGATATCGTCTACATGAAAAGTGGACGATTTCCAAGCCGGAGCCTTTGCGGGGCACATCTGTTATTGAGGAAATTTCTCAATAATTGTTGATGTTCATTTCGTTTCTATATAAGTTTATTGCACGTTCAGGAAAACTATAATTAGGTTTTTGGATATAGTTATGGTTTCAACATTTGTATATATCATGGTTCTTGTATTGACGCTGGTATCGGTTTCTTATGGTACGGAATTCTCCGATGAAAACGACTCTGCTAAATCAGAAAATCAATCATCGAACAATGTTGAGAAAAAGACCGAAATAAAAAAACCGGTTTCTTATTTCAAACCGTTTTCATCCAATCATTATTATGAGGGCTCCAAAGGGAAATATGGTATCTGGATTAATGACAATAAATGGCTCAAGGGCAAGCTCGGTATCAATGCCGACGCGGAATATGAATTTGAGCATATTAACGGAGATGCCCATGCCGTCATTCTTTACAGCAAATCCGAATTGACGATTGAAAAACTTAGAGAATTGGCTCTTGCCAACGCCCGTTCAGCCGCTCTAAACGCCAAAAGTGTATTCGAAGAAGAACGCATCGTCAACGGGGTTGAAATTCTGTGCCTGCAGATAAACGGAACTATCAATACCACTCCCTTTACGTATTACGGCTATTACTATACCGGCCGCAATGGAACTCTTCAGGCAATAGCGTTTACTCGGCAAAATTTATTTGCAGAATATAAAAGAGATTTTGAGGATTTACTTAATGGTCTCGAAATAAAGAAGTGATTGAAATATTTATTACGTTGGGGGACGCGATAGCATGGATGATAATTTCGAAAATAGAGTTGTTCGGCTCGAAAACGCCGTAAAGAATCTACAGCAATCCGTTGATTATTTGCTTGCCAATATCGAAATCAAGACTAAACCCGCTGAGCCCCATGTATCTCAAAAGACGGAAATAAAACCGCAAAAGACCGAACAACCTCAAATCACTCCCTCATCTCCGGAATCTTATACTCCGCATAAGACGACATTAGTCAAACATACAACGAAACCATTCACGTTACCCGAACACATGAAAACCAGTGAATACTGGCTCAATAAAGTCGGAATCGCGCTCATCATCTTATCCGCCATATTCGCGTTTAAATATTCTATTGACAAAGGCTGGATAACGCCTCCGATTCGAATCGCTTTTGGCGTCGCTCTCGGGGCTGTTCTCATGTTTTTTGGCCTGAAAACATATAAGAAGAATAAACATTTCAGTCAGGTTCTCATGGGCGGCGGTATCGCGACTTTTTACGTGACCATATTCGCCGCATTTCAAACTTTCTCTCTGGTTTCGCATCCGGTCGCGTTTGCGTGTATGATTATCGTAACGGCCACGGCCTATCTGATCGCTATTCGTCAAAATGAATCGGTTCTGTCAATAATCGGTGTCTTTGGCGGATTGGGGACGCCGTTTCTACTCTATACCGGTTCGGGCAACATTCCCGGTTTAACGCTCTATCTGTCTCTGCTTCTGACTTGCTCGTGCACAATTTATTTTTTCAAGGGCTGGCGAATGCTCTTGTTCTTTACCGTCCTGGGGCACTGGATTATTTTAAGCGCCGTTCAGGCCAAAGGATTGCCTGCCGACTTCAGCGCCGCCGTTTTTGACCGCTGGTCACTACAATCATCGATTATATTTACCTGGCTGATGCTTTGGATACCTCCCGTCGCCCGCGAGATATTAGCCAGACTAAAACCAAATTCCTGGACCCACTCGCCCCTGTTATTTGGCGGCAAACCGGTCTCCAACGACATCCAGTCATTAGTGAAGAATTATGTTCATGTCCTGACGGTATCATCGCCGCTTATCGCTCTGGGATTATCGATGAATCTCTGGGCCTACTCGGATAAGACCTGGGGCTGGATAATGGCCGGAGCGGCAATCATATATGGACTGGCATCATGGATCCTAACGCGATGGAAAGTGCGAAACAGCCTGATATATACTCATATTTTGTTTGGGATGCTGTGCTTCACGATTAGTCTCAGCCTTTTACTTGAAGGAAATACTCTCTTAGTCGTTTTGACCGGCGAAGCTTTCGTACTCTTTCTTATCGCGCGACGCTTGAATGATAGGGTAATTAAAGTTACTTCGCATATTCTTTATGGCGTATTGGGAATCGTAGTAATTGTTAGAATGCTACTTCCATTTTATGAGCAAGCCGCTCTTTCTGCAGATTCAATTTCAAACCTATTACTTATTATGGCGACTTGTGTTGTGGCTTATTTTAGCAGTTTGCGGCTTCAGCAACGAATATATTTTGTCTTTGCTGCTATTGCTCTGGATTTATGGCTCGATGTCGCATTCACAGGTAATATTCTATTAATTCTATTTACATCTGAAATTTTGGCAATCCACTTTATCGCATTCCGCTGGAGCGATAAAATAGCGTTGATCACCGGATATGTAATTACCGGAATTACGGCCTCATGGGTTATGATTCGCTTATTCGTCGAATCGGGACAAGGTCTAACAATGCTAAACTGGCAGGCCGCAACAGATATTCTATTTATTGCCGCCATAATCTCAATCGCTTTGAAATTAATTCGGGATTCGAAATTCTGTTTGGTATATTTACTGGCTTCGCATATTTTCATCCTCGCCCTATTGCATCGAGAATTCTCACATCTACCTAACGGCCAGGGATTCGTTTCGGCGGTTTGGGGCGCTTACGCTATCCTATTAATCATAGGCAGCCTGAGATTAAACAATTATCACATCAGGTGGACCGGTCTCGCTACTTTGGGTCTTGTCATTGGGAAACTGCTCCTGATTGACCTGAAACAAATCGATGCCATCTGGAGAGTATTACTCTTTCTCGGGTTGGGTGGCGTCATTCTCTTTGTAAGTTATTATTTTCAATCATTATGGAAGAAAGACGCGGGCACAGGTTCGGCACTTGAGAAATCAAACAACTCTGACCCAGATGAGTAATTGTTAGTTATAAAAAAAGATCACTAGGGCCCGGTAAAAAATAAAAGATTGGTTTGGTAATTCTTATTTTTACGGGATAAATTATCCCATACTTTAGCAGATTTACATATGAGAACCGGAGCGTGGATCGAGTTAACACAATAATGTCAGAACTGCTAAGGATTTTTCCGAGATATGAGTTTGAAAAGCTGGGGGAAAGTATATGGGCAACCTTTCGCAAGCGTAAAGGAGCAATCAAGCGGCATTATCTTTACGACCATGATCCTTACCGACCGCTATGGTTACAGGCATCACGATGTGCGAGTGGCCAGGGATGATAAGAAACATCGCCTTGTTACCGAACCGCATTAACAGGTAAATAACAAACATGTCGTCAGAGATGATGTCATCAACTTGAAAGGCTATTACAAATGAATCAAACAATACCTGAAAATCAAATCATTTTTAGGAACACCCCCAATGCTGTTCTGATCCAAATCTGGATAACCATGTGTTACTATCTGTTATTGACCTGTATTACAATTATCGCTATTTTAACCGGACAATAGTGATGATACATGAGAAATATGGACTGGGCAATTGGAGGCATTACGTTATGAGAACTCATTTAAGATATTTTCCTGTATGTATTGGAGTTGCGCTACTTTTAATTCTTTGTTCAATGTTAATCGGCTGTTCGAATAATGCCGAAACGCAAACGGAAGACGCGAAATCGATCCGAATCGTAAAGCTCCACTATGAAAATACCAGTGGAGAAAATGGATTTACGACTTTTTTCTACGATGATAATGGCCTGATGTACGGAGCTCGCTGGGAATTGCTTGATGGGAACCGACATTCAGATGATTATCATATCCTCAATAAACGAGGTCAAATAATTCGGAAATACCGTGAGTTTTCGGATACCCTCACCTCCGATAATTGGTATGAGTATGATGAAGGTGGAAATCTGACCGGTGAAATATTCGAGCGGTCCGACGGCGTTACCGGAACGACGCAGTATATTTATGACGAAAATAAAAGACGGATAAAAGCCGATTGTAACGGTCTTAAAGGTTGGTTTTTTGGCGATATCGATTATCGGCACGATGATAAAGGGCGGGTCATTAGCGCGGATATCACACGCGATGGAGAAAATATTGGAACCATTGCATATACATATAATCAATATGACAGTCTGGAAACCAAAATTTGGAAATTTGGCGATGATTGGAGCCAGACATTTAAATATGAATATGAGGAATATCAGATGCCTGAAAAAATCAATTATGCTTCGGCGAATGTTTTTATCGCCCATCCAGAAAAATACCGCGTCAAAATCGAAAATTACGATTACAATAATGAACAGGGCGGCCCTTCCCATTATGAATATGAAACAGGCGGCAGACTGGTCAAGAAAACATTTGTACGCTCGGACGGTCTGAAAACGGAAACAACATTTGAGTATGATGACAATGGCATCCTGCTCAAATCATATAGAGCTTATCATGACGGCAAAACGGGAACTTTTGAATATACATATAACGGAAACAGGAAATTGGTAGAACGGCTATTCGAACGATCAGATGGTTTTGAGGGAAGCGAGCATTATGAATATGACGGAAAAGGACTATTGACGAAAGCGAACTATAAGAATTTCGATACCTGGCTGAGCGGAGTGATTACATTTACTCATGATGACCAGGGCGATTTGAAAACTGGCCTTTTCAAGGGTGAAAATGATTTCGACGCCGATATCGAATTTAACTGTGATGACAACGGCAACGTCATAAAAATACACTGGAAATTCACATTTGACCAGACACAAACGTATCTTTTCGAGTATGAGAAAATTTAACCCATAGGTCGCCTTTTGGTTTTGGTAAATTATGAATAGCCGATATTCCTGTCTATCCGGAGAATATTTGAAGATGCGCGTGGATATATACCGCTTAATCCCCCCTCATCATCATTGTTGACATACCAGAGAAGAATCCATAATTTACTCCATAACTGTGGAGGACAATATGCGAACGTATTTCTATATAATATCAGGCATTCTCATACTTCTAATCGCCGCTTGCGGTGATGACGACAGCCCCACCGGCTCCCGGGCGCCGGGTTGGACATTCAATGAATTTGTAATTGTCGATACGAACGAATATATCATGCTTCGGGCCGGTCATTACATGAACCGGAGTTCCGAACAAATGGTCAATTGGGAACAATCGTTCGGCGAGCCGTTTTTCGACATCAATGGCAACGGCCGATACGACTGGGCGATCGATTCGTTTATTATAGACTGGGATTCCCCTCTTAATCATGATCTCAATCATGATAACCTTTATACCAGCGACGATCCCGACAAATGGACTCCCGGCGTACCCTTTGATGATCTGGATGGCAATGGTGTTTTGCGCCGCGCTGCCGATTCTAATTCGTACGATTATGCCGACGGCGTACCGTTTTCCGATTATAACGGCGACGGCGAATACTTTGATGGCGGCAACCGCGCTTACCTCCTGACCCGATTTGATCTGCAATACGGAGAGGATGGCAACCTCTGGTTTGGATTAATTTCCGATTCTTCCGATCCCAAAATCGCAAATGCGAAATTCAGATATATTTCAGATTCAGGCATTGTATATGAGCTTCCGGTCAGGATAAACTATCAAAACGAGAATTTTTGTATTACCGACAGCAATCTCATTCATTATGCCGGGATGTATATTATGCCGGTTCTGGATAAAGGGACGATTTCCCCTTATGACAGCAATAATTTTGTCATTCGAAATCTATTGGGAGATGAAGTGATCGGCCTGAAAGTCGTCACCGTGGATACGACGATTGAAATTGAGGATCAGACCTATTCGGAATTGGTAACGGTTCTATTCTCCTTTGAACGCGAGAGCAATTTCTACGCTTTCTCGCGCGAGTATGGTCTTCTCTACTATCGTCATAGCCGCCCGGGCATGGGCGGATATTCATTATCTTTCCACCACCGCATCCCCAATGCCGATTCACTGATATTTCCAATGACGAGAATAGAGCCATAAAGCAAGAAAATATCTAATAGGCGTTTAAAAGAATTGAATAAGAAAGGTTATCATTTATGCGGTATTCACGATCTCTATTACACATATTGGGGCTAATTATAATATTTTCGGGACAGATTTGTGCCGTACCGGATATTCAAACCGAAGATATCAATATTGGGCATCGGTTGATATTTAAATCCGATATTTTGGATACTACGGTTAAACTTGCCATATCTCTGCCGGTCGGATACGAAAGTTCAAATATCAACTACCCTGTATTATACTCGTTTCGGGGAGCCTTCTACCACAGTGCCGGGATTATAAGAGCTTTGAGTCGTTCTAAATATATTCCTGAAATGATAGTTGTCGATTATACAAATTGCGACGCCAATTTTCTTATACCGACATCTTCATCTTCCGGCCGCGGCGGATATGCGGATAGTCTCATAGTTTTCATGGAAAATGAACTTATCCCGTTTATTGAAGCCTCATATCGCACTTATTCCTATAGAATATTGTATGATGGCTCCTGGGGGGGAGTTTTTTGCATCTATTCCGTCCTGACCAAACCGGAGACGTTTCATTCCGCGATTGCAGGCGGCCCCTGGATTATATATGATGACACGAGTCAATATATCCTGAAAAATACAGCGTCATTAATTAACAGTCACACCTATAACAATAATTGCATTTTTTTTAACGGGGGACAACAGCCGGAACTTACTCCAAGTCTCAGAGAACTCGCCGATACATTATCGCATTATTCAAAACCTGGATTACAATGGCATTACGAACCTATGCTGAATCATGAGCATTCACTGCTGACAGTAAGCGCTTTGACGGAAGGCCTGCGGTACGTATTCTCCGATTGGAGAACTTTGCCTGATAGTACGGTAATTTATGGCTTAGATTCTATCAAATCCTATAACTCCGGATTAATACAAAAATACGGGACGGGGATAAAAACGTCAGCCCTGAGCTCCAAGGGCTGGGGTTATTTTCAAAATGGTCAGACCAAAACGGCGATAGAGATTTTTAAGATGAATGTCAGTCTCTTTCCCGATTCTGCAATGGCATATTATTCAACCGGCCGGGCTCTGCATATTTCAGAACAATATCCTGAGGCTTTAGAGTATTATGAAAAGGCATTGCAACTCGGGCAGAAATATGCGCATCGATTTACAAGCCTTTTCGAGGATTATTTCAATAAAGTATCAGATATCGTCGATTCGTTAAAATAGGATGCGATTGAATATCTTGTCAGCTTATCGAAACCATACGGTTTCGATTAAACTAAATTATTCATTTATCGACTACAGCACCCAGGGGTATATATTCCTCTCCACATAATGCGAACCGGATGATGATGGTAGTTGACAATCGACTGTAAAATTCAATGGATCTTCCCCATATATATATAAACCGTAAATCGTTATGTTATACTCACCCGGAGGTAGATTTAATATTCGATACTTAATGTTGAAAAGGCATAGGCAATGGCAGAATCCAAACTCGCCCTCAGTTTCATGCTCATAAAAATATATATCGTTATCAACGATATCTACAGTTGCATATATATTCTCCGGGCAGCAATTAAATGCCGCCCCACCATGTTCAATATGCAATATTGATTCTCCGTCATAACTCCACATAACGCCATCAACTCCGGATAGGTCTTTTTCCCCGAATGAAAATTTCGACTGACACTGTAATTCTCCGGGAATATTTACCAATTGAGGTGAACAGGTTGGCGCTGGACCATTTCTAAATACATGATTGATAATATATACGGCGTCGCCAACATTAATGCCGCCGTCGCCGTTGACATCACCGCAATCGGATTGAGCCAGAGTCCGATCAGTAATAAAAAAACCAAATGATAAAATTAAGACTGTCCCCAAAACGAGAACCATATTTTTCTGAGTCAACATGTTCTAATCCTCCATTGTCTATTTCTAGTATATATGACGATTACAGAATTAAAATGTCAAATAGTTTTTTGCAAACCTGCCTTAGATAGAAAATACTACTCAAAATTAAACATTTTCTACGGGAAATAAGTCTATTACAAAAAGGAGGTAAAATGAAACATTTGCAAATTTTCGCAATTTTGATTTCGGTGAGTATTATTGGCGTCAATACTCATGCTCAGGAAGAGCAGCTCCTGACAACTGTTCGGCTAACTGATAAAATCTATCAAATATCATCCGACCAGGGTGACTATACTACCAATACGCTGGTATCTGTCGGTGAAGATGGGATTCTAATTGTTGACACCCAGACTGAAAATGAGGCCGAAGAATTAAAGCAGATTATAGATTCATTCGGCAAGGGCGCGCCAAAATACATTATCAATACGCACAGCCATATTGAACACATTGGAGGCAACGCTATATTTGGAACTAACCCGGTCGTTATCGCCCATGAACTCTATCCCTCAAAACTCATCTCGAGATCACATATTATTGAAGAATTCCCTCCCGCTACCTACCCCGATATCACATTAGCCGATTCGATTTCATTATTCTTCAATGGGGAAAGAATCAGAATCATTGATATGGGCGGCAGCCACGACGATAATGAAATAATCGTCCACTTTACCGAATCAAAAATAGTCCATTTAAGCTCCCTTTGTAATGGATTTAATTTCCCATCTATAGATTCTGACGGTGATGTGTTTAAATTTCCGGAAATTATCCGCAGGGCGATTGAAATTGTGCCCAAAGATGCAGTTATCGTTTCCGGTCATAACGATAACGGCGGCTGGCAGGAATTTCACCCCTATCTTGAAATGCTTGAATCAACAATTGATATTATAGGCAAAGGTCTGGAAGCAGGAAAAGACCTGGCAACCTTACAGGAAGAAAAGGTAATAGATAAGTGGAAATCATATGCCGGAAGTTATGTCAGCGTCAACGATTGGATAAATTATATCGTCAGCGGATACGAAACCAAAGGGGAGCCTGAAAAGAAAAATATTTTCAAACCGCTCTACTATGCTATCAAGGACGGCGGTGTGGAAGCTGGGCTTTCGTTATTTGGCGATATAAAACTCAATCACGCTGATGAATACAATATTTCAGATGCGGTTTTATTGGTAATCGCCGATAAATATTTGGGCAAAGGCAAGGTGGAAGACGCTATTAAACTGCTGGAGTTAAATATATCGGAGTATCCCTCTGTATATTATGGATATTATTCTCATTATGTATTAGCCAAGGCCTACGACGAGCGGGGAAATAAAGAAAAGGCTCTTTATAACTGCGAGAAGTCCCTCGAATTAAATTCAGAATTTCAGATGGCAAAAGAATTATTAGAAAAACTCAAGAGCGATTAATCAAAAGATTAATTGCCCTGGCTGACAAATAGGATAAACATCTTCGAGTATTCATTTATAAATGAATACTCGGAACCTTTGTAATTCCTGACAGGCAAATGCTTGATTTTATAATTTTACATTACTATCTTAGGATGTATTAAATCTGAAAGAATTAGTGTTTAATATGGAACCAAGTATCCGCGAAGTAAACGACATTTTGATTATCACCCCCCAAGGGAAGCTGATGGGCGGCCCTGAGTCGATTTCATTTCAGGAATTGCTCAAAGACAATATAGATTCCGGAAAACAAAAATTCATAGTTGACCTTGCCAAAGTCAAGTGGATGAACTCCAGCGGTCTGGCCGTATTGATATCCGCCCTAAAAACAATTCGCAATTCCGGCGGCGAATTGCTTTTGGCCAACGTTACCGAAAAAATTCAATCTATTTTGGTCATTACGAAATTAGCATCCGTATTCAAAGCCTGCGATTCGCTCGATGAAGCGATTCAGTCATTTTAAATTTTTGGAATCAGGACTTTCTGACAATTCCCGCTTATATCGATGGCCCATAAGTCGCAGCAAAAATCGCCGGAAAGGCGCAAAATAACAATCATTGGGGCATAACTCGACATTATCTACATTGGGGCAATAATCCCGGCAGCATTGGCATTGTTTGATTTTATTCATTTCCCAATCCCTAATTTTTTAATTATATTGATCGGTTCAAATCTTAATTAAATTTCCTCCATGAAATTGTCGAAAGATATTACTAATATTTCAATTAAAACGTAACAAAGTGCTTACATTTTCGTCTAAAATCATATATAGCTAAGAGTGATTTCGAAGGAGAATTCATGAATTCTATAGTATTACGAACAACACTATCGCTGATTTTTGTTTGTGCTTTAATGACTTCATTTGCGGTTTCAGATTCCCTACAAAATCGAACCCGAATTGAACTTGGCTTAGGTTTTTGGCATCGGGGCAGTTCTGTGACAGCTAAAACTGATATAAGCGGAGTGCAGACAACTCTCGACGCCGGCGGGCCACTGGGCTGGGTCGGATTGAGCCATTGGCTAACCGAGAATATCTCACTTACGGCCCTGGTAAATTTCAATTCGTTGGGACTGGAAACAAAGGCAGGCATTTTAGGAGTCAAGAATTATACAGCCCTGGTTAATTCGGTCTTAATAGGTAGCAGGTTTTACCCCTTTGTTAATTCGCTTGAAAGCAAATCTCGTTTATATATTGCCGCCGCAATCGGCCGATATGCCGGGCACGAATCGGGACAAACGATCGGCCTGACCGGAATTTCGATAACATCCAAATCGGCATCGGCTTTTGGAGGGAACCTATCGGCGGGACTTGATACTCAGCTTAGTCATCGATTCATGCTCGGATTTAACGGCGGTTACAATTTTATGTCCGATTTTTCTGAACCCATTGGCGGAAGGGTCAATCATGGCGGCGGCTATTTGGGATTAAGCATTAGCTATCTTTTTGGCAATTAGATTTGATGCATTTAATCCATCCGGACTTAATTTGCATTTTGCCTGGATAATATAATTACTCCTTCATTTGCGATTTCAGATTCCCTACAAAATCGAACCCGAGTTGAGCTTGGCTTAGGTTTTTGATACCGGCTTTATAATAATTAACTGTAATTTATTGGTATCAACGAGTATATATATGACAATTATTGTCGCTTATAAATATTTTTACCCTTATGAAGCGGTTAAATTCAAGCAACAAATTCTTGATGAAGCGGTTTGGGATAATTTACTCGTTTTCGCCCCCCATTTCCCCTTCCCCGGCTTGGGGCGATTATCTCAGACAAAAACCGGATGGAGTTGGCAGGCATTTAAAAAATAATACTTCTACTCAGGTTTTCTATTTCCAGGGATACAAGACTCGCTCAACGCAATATGAACCGGAACTGGGCTCATCGGTCAATTCCACCGTAAAACTTAGCGGCTCCTGTCCATTCAGATACATGCCGTTGATGGTTATCGTATAATTTCCGGGCGGCAATCGTTTAAGATCATATTCGAAATCATAAAGACAGATACAGTCGCAACCGCCATCTTCAAGAACTTCCTGTTCGGTTAGCCAGAATTCTTTTTTCTTTTGAAGAATCACGACATTTAGCTCATCGGGACAGCAATTGAAAGCAGCGTTTTCGTGAGTAAGATGAAGAATTGATTCACCGTCATAAGACCAGTGAATGCAATCCTGACTGGCCGCGTAAGCTCCCGATTTTTCAGAACCGGGTAAATCTTTGCAATAATACTGAGTCGTTACAACATCCGGATATGTGGGACATATTGGCTCGGGGCCGAATTTGAAAACGTGATTAATTATCGTGACCGCGTCGCCGATATCGGTATTGCCGTCGGCATTGGCGTCGCCCGCGCTTAAAGGTGTCGGAGACGGGCCGAAATTGAACACATATTCTATAATATAAACCGCGTCGCCGACATCGGTACTGCCGTTACCGTCGGCGTCACCGCATAAATAATCGCAAACGTCTCCGATTCCGTCACCATCGGTATCACTCTGGTCGGGATTATAGGTTTCGGGACAATTATCATATTTATTGGCGATACCGTCATTGTCATTATCCGGAGCGTCCCAGCAGAAGGTCGCTTCAAAGTTAAAGTTATATTCTATTCCATAAAGGTCGTCCATCAGACGCCAAACACCCTGATAACTACCTCCCCCGGGAAATCCCGGGAAATTGCCATCATCGCTCATAATTGCCAGAATCTCGCCGTCTGATCCTGAGTTGGTAACTCCGCAAATAATCATATCTCCGGCGGCGTATTCCAAATTAAAAGCGGAAAAATCAGCAATAGCGACTCCCGTTTCACGAGGCAAATCATTAAATGGAATCGTAACCCGGGCCAATTCCGCACCCGGATATCCGGAGGATTGATATTGCCAAATTACCACGTCGAGATCCGGAGTTCCAACGTAGGCCGGAGCGTAAACCCAGACTCGAATTTCATTAAGCCGCGCGATTTTCAGCAAAGGCGCGGGATTTTGAATCGGCATAAAGAGCGAATCGAGATCAAAATTATTCGGCAGTTCCCAGATAAAATAAGGCGTTCCTGACATAGTGAAATTCTGACAATCGTCAGCGGATAAAGCAATTGGAGAAGTTTGAGCGTTTTTCCATTTTGATTCAATAATTACTCGTTGTTGATCGGGAATTTTAACAGGATAAGTATCAGCGCCAATTGCAAAAATGGGCAGACCAAGTAAGAAAATAAGTACTAAAATGCGCGGTACTAATTTTACAAACGAATTCACGTCGAAACCTCCCAAAACAATAAAAATAGAGAACTCAAAACCATATCTGGGGCGTTATCTTACTAAGGTTAGACCAAAAACCGGTTTTCTACTTACCATAATGATAGCTATAATTTCATAAATGTCAACCGATTATTACAGTCTATAAACCAGCCGTTTTTGCCCCTTTTGGGCTTATAAGCTTGTGCATTTATCTATTTTATGCTATAATCCGCATTATGAAAAAATCACTACTTACGCTGATATTGATTCTGGGGGCTTTCTTTGGCTGTAGTGATAATCAAATCGATTATCTAAAGCTGCATAATGACGCTATCGTCGTTGATTTACATAGCGATACAGCCCTAAAAATGATGAGAAGTTATGACATTTCTCAACGCGATACCGCTGGCCACATGGATTTACCCCGCCTTGCAGATGGCGGCGTTGACCTGCAGGTTTTCGCCTGTTTTCTTTCAACAGATACTCCGATAGAGGAATGCAGACAACGGGCGGATAAGATAATTGACTCTATGCAGGCTCAGTTTTCCAGAAACAATGACAGAATTGAGGTTTGTAACGCCGCTAACGAAGCCGAGCGAATTATCGGTGAAGGAAAAATCGCGGCGTTTATCGGCATCGAGAACGGCGTCGCCATAGCCAACAGCCTTGAAAATCTTGAGCATTTCTACAATCGCGGAGTCAGGTATTTGACACTTACCCATACCGCCTCAAATGACTGGTGTATCTCATCTGCCGACACGGCTCCCGCCTTCAACGGACTTACCGATTTTGGCCGCGAAGTCGTAAGGAAAATGAATGACCTTGGAATGATCATTGATATTTCACACGCCCATCCGCTGACCGTTGAGGAAATTCTAAAAACCACAAAAGATCCGGTAATAGCCTCACATTCATGCGTTTATGACTTATGCCCGCATGACAGAAATCTCACCGATGAACAGATTAAGGCTATCGCCGAAAACGATGGGATGATAGGTATTAATTTCTACACGGGATACTTGTCAGGCGAAATCAGCCGGATATCGGATTCCGCCTGGGACGCTTTAGGACCGATCTATGATTCGTTGCGCCAGGAATACGAGGGGAATGATTCTCTTTGGAGAGAAGCACGGAGAAACATGTACCGGCAGGTTCGCGCCGCGACAGCAAGCGTCGAAGTGAATGCTGCAACCGTGGTCGACCATATCGATCATATTGTCAATCTTGTCGGTGCCGATCATGTCGGCCTCGGGTCGGATTTTGATGGAATTCCAACCCTTCCGGATGGATTGACCGACTGTTCGATGGTACCCAATGTGACCGCCGAACTGGTTAAAAGAGGTTATAGCGAACAGGATATCAAGAAGATTCTCGGCGGAAATTTCATGCGCGTCTTCCGGCAAGTTTGTGATTAAAAAATCATGACTCCGGCGACCAGAGGTATTTGCCTAAGTCAACGGAGTCATTTGCTTTAAAAATAACGCCTTCATCCTGAAGTAATTGTCTTTGCAACTCATACCCTTCACCCGGCTTCAATCCTATCTTGCCCTGACTGTTTATAACCCTGTGCCAGGGGAGTTTTTCTTTGCGAGAACTGGTATGTAAAGCCCGAACCACTTGCCGCGCCGCCCGCGGACTTCCGGCTAAAGCGGCTATCAGGCCGTATGTGGCGACCTTGCCCCGCGGAATTTTCTTTATAATCTCGACCGCCTTTTGATGAAAACTCTTTTGTTTCTTTGCGCTCATATCATTCCTTACTAAACTCTTTATCGATTAGCAATAATTTTTTACTTCTATTTTTGAACTACAGCCATGTAAACAAATTTCTTCATTCGGCCGATACAAAAAATATAGGAAATGATAGCCAGGGCCAAAAGGAGGGCGTTATGGAAATCAACCCAATAACCAGTTCAATCAATACCGTTGCAACTATGACCTGTATCCCGCAAAACGATGAAGCTATTGTTGAAGACGACCTTATTTCCGAAGATGATTCCGGTGAACAATCTACGGTTACTATTTCAGATTCCAGCGACGGCGAAGGTCAAAAAACAAAAGGCGTCCTCAGGTTACTGCAGGAAGGTCATTTTAAGAGCGTCTCCGATATTCGCCTGCGAATCAATTTCCATGAAGAAATACAAGCTCTCGAGAATCAAAAACTAATAGAAAGCGCCGATGCGGGCGTCACCGAAATGATAAATGCGATATCAACGGGAATGACCGAGCTTCTGGAATCTGAAAATCCCGAACCTGAAATTAGTGCCATAATTATCGAAACCGTCGAGGCATTAGGCAATAAATTGGAAACGGTCTCATCTGAATTAATCAATAATGATGAAGGTGAGATTAAAAACCTAACCGGAACTCTGCAAACCGCTTTTGATGCATTTATCGGACCTTATACGGCGGAAATCCCCGAAGAAATTCCTAAAGAGACACAAACAGCCAAAAACGAACAACTCCAACCGCCTGTTAGCCAACCAGACGATATTGAAGCCGATATTAATGAGGAAATATCCACAGAAACTGCGGTCGATTCAAGCCAAATAATCCTGCAACAATTCTGGGCGGCGCTACAGGAATTATTCGTTTCGGAATTAGATAATCTCAATTCCCAGCTAAGCTCGATCTCTGTCCTGCCGGAATTATCCGAACCCAGCGGTAACGGCAAAGCGTACGACAAATTCCTGAATATCTATAACGATATGAATACGGTCATGGAGCCTAATTTAGAATCTCAGCTTGTAGACGCATCGGCGTGATATTCAAACATGATTTGATATTTGATCTTCGGGTTTAAATACTATTTACAAAATAAACAGGGCGCGAATCCATTTTTAAATATATGATTTATTAAATACACGGCATCACCGACGTTCGATTGTCCATCGCAATTCGGGTCACCGGCGGTAAGCGTCGGAGGTTCGGGACCTCCTTTGAAAATCGTGTTGATTATATAAACAGCATCGCCGACATTGACTGCATTGTCATTGTTAGCGTCCCCGCACGGGATATCGCAGGCATCGCCTATATCATTCTGATCCACGTCTTCCTGCTCCGGATTAAAATCATCGGGACAATTATCGCAGGCATCGCCGATTCCATCAGCGTCACGGTCTTCCTGATCGGGATTTATTTCGTCAAAACAATTGTCGCACGAATCCCCCAGCATATCTCCATCGGTATCTATTTGATTCGAGTTGGCGACCAGCGGACAATTATCGCATTCATCGGGAATAATGTCGCCGTCGCTTCCTTCTTCAAAGACGTCTATCAGAATAAGAAAACTCAAAACATCGGAATCCGAAAAGTCCTGTGTATGCGACACACTTAGATATAAGACCGCTCCGAATTCCCCCGTATAATCTAACTGAGCAGGCGGCGAGAACGTAAAATTGATCTCTCTATATTCCCTCGGCATCATATCAAAAACGATTTCCTCGGACGTAAAGAAATCCTGATGCTGCGCGCTGACTAAAGAATCAACCGAGACATATAACGCCTCGTCAAAGCTATTATTCTGAATTGGTATTTCGCCGGCAAAATTCTCAGCCTGGCATATATTAATATCTGTCTCAAAATGAGTTATATCGGTTGATAGTGAAAAAGTCGGCCGTTTCCATAATCGTTGAGCCTCCCGTACGAAAAACCGATTGGCTTCCAGATTTTCCATACATAAATTCTCAATTTCACCCGTCGGCGGCCAGAATTGCCATTCAGGAGGTCCGACTTCAGGCAAAAATGAGATAACTTTTTTCTTTTCGAACTGCTCCCCATATTGCCAATCAAGAACTCCCCCGTTAACAGGATAAAGAGAGCCAAAAACTCCATACCCATTGAATTCATGCAGCGAATCCAACATCGGCGCGTAGTTGGCAAAATCCGGAATTAGCAAATCTTCCCGATAATCCCAGGGAATCAGATATATATTTGAATAACAATGATAATTGACAATCACCGGAAAATCATGAGCCAAAATAAAATCGCGAATAACCTGTGATTCCGGTTCGGTAAATGATTCTGTCCCCCGATAGGTTTCTGAACCAGTTGAAGGCGATGATCCAATATTGTCATATCCCCAATTAAAGCCCCAATTTCTATTTAGATCAACTCCAAAAGTACCGTCCCCATTATCTCGCAAATTCTTGCGCCACATTCCCCCGCCGTCGGGGTTAGTAGATTCATTATAAAAATAGCCATCCGGATTCACGACCGGCACGAACCACATCTCAGTATTATTGATTAAGTCCGAAATATCAGGACTATATTGATTATTAAGGAGGTATTCGATAAAATACATCAGCACCTCCATACCGATAGGTTCGCGGGCATGAGTCAGTGAATTAAAAAAGATTTCAGGTTCATCTTCATCGACATGAACGTTGTCCGATATTTTCAACGCGATAATCGGTCGTCCCTGAAGCGAATAACCAATCGTATCCATCCTCGTGATATCGGTAAAAAAATAGGAAATGATAAATAAATCCGCTTCGACCTGCGTGAGAGTCCTGTATCCTCCCATATCCTTTGTCATATCCAGACCCTGACGCTGATAATTTTCGAAATCTTCGATTTCTATCACAGCCCCAAAGGCATCAATTAATATTTTGATTTCATCAGCAACTGCAAGAATTTTCACACTCCGATCCGGCGATACTTGAATTATGTCGTACCCTCCCTCCAATAATTGTAAATATTTTTCTTCAGAAAGACTTTTAATAGAAAGAAGCGAATGATTTTCATAAACAGGATACTTTACGGCATTACCAGCGGCTGCTGAGAAATAAATGAACATCACCAAGATAAGCGAGATGGAGTAAATTATTTTTAAATATGATTTCATATTTCTCCAAATATCAAACGGCGGTAATCAAATGCGGTCATCTCAGAAATTATGTGAGGAATATTATACTTCAATATATGAGAATTAATCCTTAGGGCAATCATAATCTGGGGCAGTGAAACATGAAATGCTGTCAAATAAATTTCCCGCAGGTTAAAGAATTTTATAGTATTTGAGGTTGAAGTGTTTACTTTATCACGATATATTTGTCGATTGTATAGGCATTTAATTATTATGAAAGCATTTCCAAAAATCATTCTGCTTTTTATGGCCGTCGATTGGCCCCTATATATGCGGCGGCAAATGGTTATTTCAATGGCTGAATCGGCCAAAAAACTCGGCTCTACGGTCGTCGCGGTCAATCGACCCCTCTGTCCCTTTTCTACTTATCTAACCAAACGTCACCGATTTTCCGAATTATTCGGTCGGGCAAAATTGGAAAGACTATCCGACAACCTTTACCGCTTTTCCCCAAAATATTTTATCTATGATCAAATTGCCAATTATGTCCCCGTCTTCGAACGTTTCAATATTGCCCTTCTTAGAAGATCATATTACCGGTTGAAAAAAAGACTCAATATTGACGAATCCAATCCCTTGATATGGTTCAATTATCCGCAACAGGGATACGTAGCCAGACTATTTGACAAAAGCTTTTCCGTTTTTGAACTCTATGATTACTTATCCGACGTCAATGGCGAACAAAGTAAATCGGTCATCAAACTCGAAAAGAAATTGCGTCGTAATGTCAATTTGCTGGTAACAACGTCAAGTAAATTGCAGGCATCGTATGGACCCAATTACAAAAAATCATATATGCTGGGAAATGGAATTGACCGCGAAACATTTCTGAATCTGTCCGATATAAGCCGGGAAATATTTCATCCAATTTCCAATATTCAAAGCCCTCGTCTGGGATACGCGGGAATGGTCTCGGATCGGATCGATTGGAAATTGATACATGCGCTTGCCGAAAGAGAGCCTGAATGGAATTTCATTTTTGTCGGGAAAATCCAATCTTCTCCGGCCATAAATAGAATAGCACAATTAAAAAATGTCCATTTCCCCGGTGAATTTTCACACGACTTGGTTCCGTCTCTACTGAATAGTTTTGATGTCGGTATTATGCCATATCGCGTGAATGAATTTTTTGATTACGTCAATCCCCTCAAATTCTATGAGTTCGCCGCGGCCGGACTGCCCACGGTTTCATCGACGATTGATGAGTTGAAACATCACCCTGAGCAATTCATAGATATCATACCCAATGACCCGAAAAAGTGGCACAGGGCCTTGCAATCAAAAATCAATTGCGACAAGAAAATCACAAAGGAAATCGGCGTTAATATCGCCCGTAATTACATTTGGGAAGATATGCTCGAAACCCTGTTGAATAAAATTAAAGACGATTATCTATAGAGACGGCTATCGAATAATTATCGTTAATCAAAATATCGAAAATTTAAAGTATTTTCCTGGATTTTCCTCGATATCCGCGATCAGATTATTTATTCTAACAACCAGATTCCTGATCTCTTCATACAGCTCGGCATCATTCAGTAAAGCTCCGGCCGAACCCTCGCCCCGGTCAAGTTTGGCTAAAATTGAATCAAGGTTGCCGCTTGAGCGATTCAGATTGTTATACAATTCCTCCTCGGTGAGGAGTTTTCCAATCGTTCCGTCGCCTGAATTGAGTCTGGCCGCGATTTTATCGGTTCCCTCCAATGTTGATTCCAGCCTGGACATAATTTCCTGCTGATTTTTCTTAATCGTGGTCATTATTTCAGTAGCGTCATCAAGAGCGCTGACGAGATTGGCATATAGATTTGTATCACTTATTATTTTACCGGCGGTACCCTCGCCCCTGGCGATCATACCCGTAATTTCTTTCATATTAGATAGTAATGAATCAATCGAGCTTGCCATAGCAGGCGCCCTGCTTGTTACCGCGTCAAGGCCGACTCCCTCATCGACCGGAAATTCATTGCCCGGTTCCATGACCGGCAAATCCTTTGAACCGGGTAATATCTCAACGTATTTATCTCCCAAAAATCCGATAGTACCCAGCCTCACTTTGGTATCCATCGTTATAAATTCCCAGACCGATCTTTTAATCGATAAAACAGCCTTGATCCGCTTGGTTTCACTGATATTGACGAACTTCACGCTGCGAACATTGCCGACTTCCACACCCGCCAGCCAAACCGGAGCGCCTTTTACAAGACCATTTACATTTTTAAAATACGCGATGGCTGTATTCTTTCCCTCAAAGATTGAAGTCCCCCCTCCGCGAAAAGATGAATAAAGCATCACGGCAATCGCCGAAGCGACTATAATTCCAACCCGGAGGTTACCCCATTTTATTTTTCCACTCCGTTTCATATATCTTATCCTTAAATAACTTGTTTGGCCACGACTTCCTGCATGGAATTCTTAAAGGGTGCCAGAAATCTAACCACCTCCTGCGTTTCGCTTTGACGCATTTCTTCCAATCCACCATCGAAAACAACTTTTCCCTTTTGAATGATGACAAACTTGTCCGCCAGTTTTAGGGCGTCCGCTATCTGGTGCGTCACAATTATTACGGCGATATTTTCTTCTTCCTGTAATTTGCGAATTTGGTTTAAGACATTTTGTGTCGCCTGAGGATCGAGGCCCGTTGTCGGTTCATCAAAGAGCATAATGCGGGGCTGAGTCGATAACAGCGCTCGAGCTAAAGCTACCCGTCGCCGCATCCCGCCTGACAATTCCTCGGGAAGCTTGTCGATTATCTCATCCGCGTCAAGATCAACAAAAGTAAGTATTTCACGAGCCTTTTTTTCTATTTCCGCTTCGTCCATTTTTGTATGTTCAAACAGATAAAAACCGACATTCTCACCAATCGTCATGGAATCAAATAAGGCCCCATCCTGAAATACCATCCCGATACGTTTGCGAATTTCCTGAAGTTTGCTCAGAGGCTGGCCGCAGATATCCTCACCGTCAATGTAAACTTTGCCCGACCACGGGCAATCCAATCCAAGTATTAACCGCAAAAGTGTGGATTTGCCCCCACCCGACGGTCCCATTATAATCCGGCTCTCGCCCGGCTTAATATGAAAGGATACATCGTTGAGCACCTGCTTGCTATTGTATCCAAAATTGACATTCTCAAGACGGATCATAAATATCCCTTTAAGTAAGAAAAGATGAATTTGGTCAAAAGGAAATTCACGATTAATATAGATATCGAAGAAATCATAACCGACTCGGTAGTTGAACGCCCCACACCCTTGGTGCCTCCCGTTGTCGTAAATCCCTTATAGCATGAAATAAACGCGATTACCAACGCGAACACAATCGGTTTTGCAATCCCGATAAAAATATTGCCGAATGTAAGCTTTTCATTTACAGCCGAGATATATGTCGTTGAAGTTATATGAGCGATAAAGATCGCGATTACCCATCCCCCCATGATTGCGATAAAATCACAAATAACCGTTAAAGTCGGAACCATAACCAGTAGCGCGATCAAACGCGGCGCCGCCAGTTTCCGGATGGGATTGACCCCGAAGGCCAGAAGCGCGTCGAGCTGATTGGATGATTTCATCGACCCTATCTCAGCCGTAATACCGGCTGCGACGCGGGCGGCAACCATTAATCCGGTTAGTATCGGCCCCAATTCCCGAACTATTGCCAATGACATTATTCGCCCCAGATAGTTTTTTGACCCAAAATCAGCCAATTCCATGGAAAACTGAAATGCCATCGCCTGGCCGGCAAAAATTCCGGTTAGAATAACCAGGAATAGAGATCCCACCCCGATGACAAACATTTGCTCCATCGTTTCGGCAAAATATATCGGCCGGCCAAAACAACTTAAGACCATCTTGACCGAAAACCGGGTCAACTGATCCAATTCAAAGACAAATCTCTTAAAACTTCGGTACAGGTATCCGATCATATTTTCATCCGTTCAATCAAACGGGTATATACTATTGGGTGCGGGACGTACTGTCAAGATAATATTCACCAAACACCTGCCAATAAATGTTGACATGATTACTTTTTATGATATGTTTTACGTCGAGGTTTGCAAATATGAAGAAAAAAGGTCACGGCATTGCATTATTTTCCGGAGGACTGGACTCAGCCCTCGCTATTTTAATGATTCTGCAGCAAAACGTCGAAGTGACAGCGTTGTCATTCATGAATCACTTCGGTTGTGACATTACCGATAAATCATCCTGCTCAAAAGATCCCTATCCTGCCGCGGAAAAATTCGGCTTCAAGGTAAAAATGGTCCACCTTGGCCATAAGTTTGTCGATATTGTCCGCAATCCCAAACACGGCCACGGTAAAAACATGAATCCCTGTATTGATTGTCGCATCCTGATGCTGCGGGAAGCCAAAACTTTCATGGAATTGGTCGGCGCCGATTTTGTCTTCACCGGCGAAGTTGTCGGACAACGACCGATGTCGCAACACAAACCTCAACTCAATTTAATTAAGCGGGAATCAGGTCTGGGAGATAAATTAGTACGCCCCCTCTCAGCCAAACTACTTCCTGAAACCGAGCCTGAACATCTGGGAATTTTAGATCGCGGTCAATTAGGGGACATAAACGGCCGTTCCCGCAAAGTACAAATGGAACTGGCTGAAAAATACGGGCTTGAAGATTACCCCGGCCCGGCCGCCGGATGCCTTTTAACCGATCCCAGCTATTCCAAACGCCTGCGCGATTATTTTTCCCATCAGGAACTGGTTGATTTCAATGAACTCAATCTTCTCCGTGTTGGACGCCATTTCCGAATAGATGAGAACATAAAAATAATAGTCGGGCGCGATGAAGAAGAAAACGGCAAAATCGAGAAATACAGAAAGCCGAACGATTGGATATTCGAAGCCCGCGATACCGGTTCACCGATTACTCTCGTCAAAGGACCTATCTCCGATGAGATAATTAATGCTGCGGCGGCTATCACCGCTCGTTACTGCCGCGATCGAAACAAAAGATCTATAAAAATCTCTTATTGGACTAACGAAGAAAATCTCAAGATCATCGATGTAGAACCGACCTCGGATGAATACCTGAAAAAGATCCGCATTTAAGAATCAAAAAAAGCCGGATTCACTTCCGGCTTTTTCAAATTTTCATCTATCAAAAAAAATTTAATTATCATTGTCGAGCCCCTATCCGATTAATGACAGGGGCCCTCCTCTCCAATGTCCGATACGAACAGCCATCATCTTAGCAGTACTCTCCCCATATCAGACATTATAAATATAAATAAATATTTTAGTTACGCAAATTGTTTTTGAATTTTTCTTAGTATTTATAAGGGAAACTTGGCAAGTATTAGAATATTTACCGGCGATAAACGCAGATTATGCGATACAAATAAATTTACCTACTGTCAAGAGAACTGAAACACGCAAACATTGCGAAAAAAAGAGCCTCATGTTCAGGCATGAGGCTCGTGAGCTTTGAGCTTGAAGGATTTCGCGACCTGATCCTCCCGACAAATTGCTGATTACTTAGTTAGAACCATTTTCTTTGTTTCAGAGAAGTCATTAATCTTGGCACGGTAAAAATAGACGCCACTGGCGACTTTAGAACCGTTATCATCGGTTCCATCCCAGAGGAAATCATAAGTACCGGCTTCGCGATAGCCATTAGCAAGGTCCTTGACCTGCTGACCGAGAATATTATAAACCGACAATTTCAAATCGCCAGCATTCGGTGTTGAAATACTGAAACTCGTGGTCGGATTAAACGGATTCGGCCAGTTTTGACTGAGACCATAGGTCGTCGGGATCGCATTACCGCCGCCTGTTAATGACAATGTCGCAAATGACAATTCAGGCTTAATTTGCCTTAATTCAGGCCTGCCGCTCGAATAATCATTGTAATAATAAGTCAGAGAATGATTTGGATTTTCTGACTCGAACGGTTTGAGTTCCACCGATTCAACACCGACATCCAGCTTAAAGTGTAATTCAGCGATTACACCCTGACCGGTAGCCAAATCGGGAGCATCCCTGGTTACCATTGAAAGTAAACCAATGATTACCTGGTTCTTTTCGTTGTCAATTGAAGCGTGCTTGAATTCAAATTCATTAACACGATCGGTAAATACTACTTTTTCAAGCACAGCGCCATCGGAAAATTCCAGCGGAATATCAAGAGCGGCCAATTCCTGTGTATTACCAACTTCCAGAGATACCACCAGGATATTGTCCTCCATTGCAATCGCTTTCGCCGCCGATAGTTTATCGACATTAGCGGCAAAAACCATCGCCGGAATCAAAAACATGACAAGGACGGATGCGACGAGCAGGTTACGCTTCATCATACATCACCCCCTCCATACTTAGGGTTTGATTTACGGCTATAGGTGTCACTTCAACCTCCTTGTGCGCCATACAGCCACTTCCAATTAAAAATTATACTCTATGACGGATTAGTGACGTGAGGGGTGGGGCACCTCTCCTTGTACCCAATATAAAAACATCCAACTTTTTTGTCAACTGTTTTTTCCCTCACCCAGGAAGAATAAAGGCGCGAATCCTCAAAGCTTCTATTAAATCATAAGGTACTTTCTAAAACGACCTGGGAATATCAACAAATCCTCCTCACACTATATATTCAATTTGGCATGCGATGGTTCCAATTTTTTTCATAAAAATCGGAATCATTAACGGACTGCCTTTATCATTACATTAACATTATCTCCTTATCGCATGCTACCCTTCCAATTACAATCGCATCATAATCAACACGTTATCTGAGAATAAATTCAAAAATATATTTTGAATTCTCTAAAACCATAGAATAAACAGCTAATCATCCCCGACTCATTTTTCTTTCCGCTTGACTAACGTTATACGCAACCGTACCTTGCGATATTGAAAAAATTAGCTTCATGGTTTTACCGTAAGACAAGGAGGTGCTGTGGCCAATAATTCCGATCCCGCAGTAAATACCAATTCCAACCAAAAATTCGAACCGTATATCAAAGCCGGTCAAATCGTTCCTGAAATTACAATTAAGGCTTTGGTTCTGGGGGCCATAATTTCAGTATTATTTGGCGTGGCTAACGCCTATCTGGCGCTGAAATTTGGCATGACCGTATCGGCCTCGATCCCGGCCGCGGTTATTTCGATGGCAATTTTACGGCTTATGTTCAAGAGAGTCAGCGTACTTGAAAATAACATTGTGCAGACTATCGGCTCAGCCGGTGAATCTCTTGCCGCCGGAATCACTTTTACGATACCGGCCTTTTTTATATGGGCTGCCGATTCGGAAATGATCGCAATGGGATATATGCACGAAGTGAGCAAAACTCAGATATTCTGGATGTCTCTTTTGGGAGGGTCTCTAGGAATCCTACTTATGATTCCGCTGCGAAAATACCTTGTTGAAAAAGAACATAATAACCTGAGATTCCCTGAAGGAACCGCCTGCGCCGAAATTATTACCGCTGGAGATGAAGGGGGTTCCAAAGCCAAAATGGTTTTTACCGGTTTAGGGTTGGGAGCTGTCTATAAAATTCTAATGGTAATCGGACGATTTTGGAGTGAATCCCCGGGATATAATTTTACGGGTCTTCTCAAAGGTGGTACGATTGGAATGGACACTTCCCCAGCTTTGCTTGGAGTTGGATATATAATTGGACCTCGCATTGCGGCCCTGATGCTTTCAGGAGCCATCGTAGGTTACCTTGGGATCGGACCTCTTCTAGCGTTTATTGGAGATCAAATTCCTGGTGTGATTATCTCTCCCGGTAATATCCCGCTTTCAGACATGAATCCGGGGGAATTAAGGAATTTCTACATCAAGTATCTTGGAGTCGGCGCAGTTGCATTTGGAGGGACAATATCGCTGATTAAGTCGATTCCAACAATATTAAGTTCATTTTCTGCCGGGTTCAAACAAATTTTCCAACGCAATTCTACTGACCAGAAATCTATCCCTCGCACCGACCGCGACCTACCAATGTCATTCGTGTTAATTGGAGTAATACTAATAGTAACCGCCATCTGGCTTCTCCCCGGCACGGAACTCCACTTTCTGGGGGCCATGCTCGCGGTCTTATTTGGATTTTTCTTTGTCGTAGTCGCAGCTCGAATTGTCGGATTAATAGGTTCATCTTCTAATCCGGTTTCCGGAATGACAATATTCACACTTTTAATAACATGCTTGATTTTGCTCTGGTTTGGAATTGACGGAGTCGGCGGTATGATTACTGCAATGTCGGTAGGAACGGTTGTATGTATTGCCGTGTGTATGTCGGGCGACATAGCTCAGGATTTGAAAACGGGCTATCTCCTCGGTGCAACCCCGCGCAAACAACAGCTAACCGAGTTTGTTGGACTAGTTTTTCCGGCGTTGGCAATGGGTTTTACATTATACCTGCTTGGCCAGACATTTGGATGGGTTGAATCCGAAACACATGCCGAACCATTATTGGCGCCACAGGCCAACGTAATGGCTACCCTTGTCAAAGGCGTAATTGGCGGAGATATCCCCTGGACACCGATTATTGTGGGTGCATTTATAGCTATGGGTATAGAACTCCTCGGCGTGAATTCTCTGCCAGTTGCAATAGGACTATATCTTCCTCTATCACTATCGACGCCGATTATGCTGGGAGGGATAGTCGCTGCAACAATCAAGAAAGTAACAAAAGATAAAAAAATATATAAATCCAGACAGGAAGGCGGGATATTGCTCAGTTCGGGCCTTGTGGCAGGTGGCAGTTTGATCGGAGTCATTAGCGCCTTTTTAATTTATAAATTTGACTCATTCCGGGAATTTTACAATCAATACGCCGAAGTATCTTTCGTTACCGGTGACTTTGGCCAAATAACCTCCATCGTAACGATTTTGATTTTGGCATATATAATATTCCACAAAGCGAGATATTTCAGCAACAAGAAAACCTGATTCTTGTGCGGAATGATGCAATTTGGGGCCATCCCATTTATTTGAGATGGCCTTTATTTTTCTAACCGGGATTATTCAATTATTCGGCTCCGGCCTTGTCGCGGGAGGCGGCCTTATCGGCGTACTCTCGGCCGGTTTGATTGCGGGAATTCCCTCTTTCAAAGCATTCACCGAAGAATATACTGCATTATCATTTATGACCGGGACCTGGGGCGAACCGATTTCGCTCATAATGGTTCTTGGACTTGCAACTGTATTGTTTTTGGTTGCCCGCTCATTCGGAGGGAAAAAAGCCTGATTAATTAGATGCACAAATTGAAAAAAACACCAGACACTGACCTGTAATAATATCAAAGACTTACGGGAAGCACAGTGTCTGGTGTTTTTTTTATATTCTACTTTGGCCAATTCTGTTGAAATATATTAGAAAGAGGTATATGCTAAAATCGATAATGATGGAGATGATAGTCTGGTATCCTTCTGTAGCTTACCGTTAACATTTATAAACAATCTGCCGATATTATAGGGGGGATTATTCCATAGGCTGTAACGTCGTTGTGAGTGGTAAAGTTGACTTGAGACCGCCCATGATTGATGATAAAGACCAAAGAAAGAGCGCGTGGAAGAATCCGTGAATTGCAGTATATGAGGTACTGAACAGGTATGAGGCACGTCAGGAGTGAACCGGGCAAAGACCGGAATCATCCGTTGGCCGTGGCGAAATACGCCGTGCTACTGGCGGCGGCGTGGACACTGCTCGTAATCTCTCTGGCCCTTTGGATTGCACTGCACGAGATGCAAAAGACGCGCGAGCTCGTCCGAAACGAGGCCCGTACTCATTTCTTAAAAGACCAGGCCTTCCGCTACTGGGGAGCCGCACACGGTGGCGTCTACGTACCACCAACGGACCACACACTGCCTAATCCTTATCTCTCGCACATACCCGACCGTGACATCGTAACAACAGAGGGTAAGAAACTAACACTGATGAACCCGGCGTACATGATCCGCCAGACGATGGAAGATTATGAAGAACAGTACGGCGCCATGGGTCACCTCACCAGCCTGAAGCCGCTGCGTCCCAAGAACGCTCCTGACGAGTGGGAGCGAACGGCGCTCGAGTCCTTTGACCGCGGTAATACAGAAGTCAACGAGTTTACCGAGATCGACGGCAAGCCATACTTGCGCCTGATGCGCCCGGTGATAGTGAAAACAACATGCCTGAAATGCCACGGGCACCAGGGCTACAAGGAGGGCGACGTGCGTGGCGGTTTTGGCGTATCGATCCCGGCGGGAGCCTACTACGCGGCAGCGCATGACGAGCTCGTGGAGCACACTCTTGCTCTGGGGCTGCTCTGGTTGCTTGGCCTTGCGGCGCTGGCCATCGGCGCCCGCAACATCCGGGGCCGTGTGCGCGAACGTAATCGGGCGGAGGAGGCGCTCCGTGATAGCGAAGCGAAGTTCAGGACATATATTTCCAGTGCTCCGGATGGAATATTTATTGCCGATGCCAAGGGACACTATGTTGAGGTCAACCAGGCAGCATGTGACCTGACCGGCTATTCAGAACCAGAACTCACCAACATGGCCATATCTGATATCATTGATCCCGAGACATATAATGAGGCTTTGGAGAGTTTTGAAAACTTGAGAAAAAGAGGTATCGCTAAGACCGAATTCAGACTTAAATGCAAAGACGGATCCATTGCTTGGACTTCGCTGGATGCTGTGGCCCTTTCTGAAAACCGGTTCATGGCGTTTTGTACGGACATCAGCGAAACCAAGCGTTTGCAGGAGTTGGAGGCGCGTGCGGCTCGACTTGAATTGGCGGGTACGATTGCCGGGCAAGTGGCTCACGACTTCAATAATCTCCTGGCGCCGATAATGGCCTACCCCGAATTCATTCGCGATGAGTTTCCGCGCGACCACAAGGCCCATGCGTATCTTGATAGTATCGAAGAAGCCGCAAAGAAGATCTCCGAAATCAGCCAGGATCTGCTGACCATGGGGCGACGCGGCCATTATAATCAGGAAGTAATCGATCTAAACCGAGTTGTGTTGCAGACGGCACTGGATATCCAATCACGGATAAAAACCGTGACGGTCAAGACGGATCTTTGCGATGACCTTATGAAAATCAAGGGTGGATCCGCACAGATTCATCGCATGCTGACCAATCTGCTGGTGAATGCCCAGGATGCAATGCAGAATATTGGGCAAGTTACTATCAAGACTGAAAACTACTATGCTGATGATACCTCGGTTGCGTTTGATCGAGTTCCCAGGGGGGAATATGTCAAACTCACTGTTTCCGACAACGGCTGTGGTATTCCGGATGATATAATCCAGAAGATCCTTGATCCTTTCTTTTCAACCAAGTCTGCCGACAAGAAATGCGGTTCCGGCCTCGGCTTGAGTGTTGTCGATGCGGTCGTCAAGGACCACGGAGGATACTTGGACTTAGAGACCAAGCTTGGCAAGGGAACATCGTTTTACGTCTATTTTCCAATCACTCGCGGCTCGCTGGATGAAAAACCTTCCTACGAGTCGATTGGCGGAAATGAAACAGTCTTGGTAATCGATGATGATGAAGTGCAACGGAATGTATCCACGAACCTCCTGAAGAAGCTGGGGTACGAGACTAGTGCCGTTGAGAGTGGAGAGAAGGCTATTAAGTTTCTGAGAGAGAATCCCCAGGATCTCCTGATTCTCGATATGGTCATGCCCCCGGGCATGGATGGGACTGAAACATATCGGCGAATATTAGACATCAATCCAAATCAGAAGGCCATCATTGTTTCAGGGTTTTCAGAGAGCGATAGAGTTCGGGAGGCGCAAGCGCTGGGTATCGGAGCCTTCGTTAAGAAGCCCTTAACAAAGAAAGCCATCGCGGTGGCAGTCAGAGAAGAATTGGATAGGCAAGCAAAGGTCATGGTTTGACAGCCGATTCACCTACGATTCTTTATTCTAAAACCATACTCTGATAATTCTGTCAGAATGTCAATATGCGGTGGACTTCTATTATCCACATTAATCCCGCAAGGCATTGTGGTGTAAGTATTTGGTAGCCGGGGCAGGATTTGAACCTGCGACAACCACCTTGAAGGTGCTTCGGGTTATGAGCCCGTTTCAATTGTCCAGACAACGGAGAGTACCAGACACTAACCTGTAGTAATAGCAACAACTTACGAAATTTTTAGTGTCTGGTGTTTTTTATTTTTCTGCTTTTTGGTAAATTCTGTCAGCTTTTCTTTTGATTCTTTTCTTGTTGATATTGACTCTTTAGTAGAATAAATTGCTGGGAAAAAGCGTCGGATAGTATTATGTTAGAAGCAATACGGCTCTCTAGATAAATGCTAATCATCATAAATTAATTGATAAAAAGGAGGCGTAAATATGCCAACTCTTTTTGCAGTTTACAATCTGAAAGAGAACCAAAAGGCTGAGGAATACGATAGCTATCTCATCCAAACAAAAATTCCAGGGGTGAGGGGTGCCCCTTGGTGTACAGATTTTAAAACCTGGAAGATAGATAAGGTTCTTGGCCCTGCTGTTTCCGAACCAGAGGGAGAATTGCCTGCAGAACCACCCTACCTTTATGTTGCCAAAATTGAAGTATCTGATTTGGATGCGATGCTAAGTTTTCTCGGGACCGATGCGGGCAAAGATTTTGTTAGATCCTGGAGCGTATATATCGATCCAACAGCGATCTTCACCATCGGACATGAAGTATAGCAACTTATTCGCTTTACGCTAAATCGGGGCAATAATAACGTAGAATAGGACCTTCGGGTTATGAGCCCGTTCAATTGTCCTAACAGTAGAAAACACCTGACACTAACCCGTATTTTTGGCAAAGACTTGCAGAAAATCCAGTGTCTGGTTTTTTTATTAATTTTCCGATGAACATCCCGCTATCTTTCTACGTCTATTAATATAATATTAAGACAAAATCCAATAAGCATACAACCAAATGCGCTGGGAGTTATAAATGCAAAAATTCAAAATCTTATCGATTACGGGGATTTCACTTATCGTCGTATTATGCTTTGTCTCACATCCTAAATCACAGGATAATTCCTTGGCCACAAGTGAGAATTTTCCAATTCTTACCGGTCCTTATCTGGGCCAAAAACCTCCAGGGAAAACTCCGGAACTATTCGCTCCGGGAATACTGAATAGTGATGGAGGGGTATTAACAATAACATTCTCTCCCGATGGTAAAGAATGTTTTTATACATACCGCCCGCCAGAGGGCGTTAATATGATATTTACAACAAGGGAAGAAAATAATAAGTGGATAGAACCACGTATTGCGGAATTTATCGGTAAACCTTCTGCGGGTTTTTTTGATTTTGAACCACATATTACTCCCGACGGCAAGAGCTTGATATTTGGAAGCGGAAAAAACAATACCGCAATTCTTCAACAACGGTGTGCCACAAAAACTGATAGTGGATGGATTGACTTAAAGGTATTAGAATTAGATACTGAATTTTGCATGTTTGTTACTGTGGCAAATAATGGGAATCTATATTTTTCGGGGTCCGATGCGTTTTGCGTTTCAAAATGTATTGATGGACATTATCAAACTCCGGAAGTACTTAAAGGTCCCATAAACAAAATAAGTGAATCGGCGCATCCGTTTATTGCTCCCGATGAATCATATATTATTTTTGATTCATACAGCGATCATGGAAATGCGAATTTATTTATTAGCTTCAAAGATTCCACTGAAAATTGGACTGAGCCTATCCGGTTGAATTCAGATATTAATACTACAGCACATGAAATGGCTGCATTTGTTTCTCGTGACAACAATTATTTATTTTTTTCCAGATTTTCAGACGATGTAAATATCTTCTGGGTTGACGCTTCATTCATCGAAGAGTTGAGACCGGCAAAATAAAAATAGATTGGATGAAAAATGACAGCCATGCGATTAATATTGGTTTCTGGGCTGGTAATTATCTCTATGACAGCAGTTGTTTCCGCGCAATCATCAACCATTACAATTCCGGAGTTTAAAAAGAGTACGCAAACTTTTGAATCCATATACAGCACCGGGTTGTTTCTTGCGGTAATATCAAATTATGGCCAGTCATTGATCTTGTTGAATGACGGGACAGGCAATTTTATAGAATCTCAGCAAGTCAGGACCCATCATGGAATCGTAGGTGGCGATATTGATCTGGACGGCGATATAGATTTGATAACTACTCCCACCGACGGAGAGAACTGTCATATATATTCAAACACAGGCAGTGGCATATTCGAAAAAGGCGATCGGGATATTGGCGAGAATGAGCCGGGCTTCCCAATGTTTGTAAGGCTCGTTGACCTTGATTATGACGGTGATCTTGATGCTATTATTGAAACAGGAGTCGGTCAATACTTCGATTGGATAAATGACGGAAGCGGCCAATTCGAAAAAGGCGAATCCTCAATTCCAAAGGATGCAGCATTTTGTGACCTGAACGGAGACGGTGCAGTCGACATCTTAATTAGGGAAAGCATAATGGAACTCACCAGTCAAGGAGGAAATATTGCCCGGACGGCTCGAAGCGGTGAAATAGGATTTCGGGTCTATTTGAACGATATGAAAGGGAATTTCGAGAGCTATGCATTTCTTCCAGAATCTGAACTGGTGCGCGGTCAATATATTTGGACCTGGTTTGCTGATATTGAAAATGATGGAGATATGGATGTGATCTACACTGATTTAGGTGCCCACCCTGTTGGGATTTTGAATAATGATGGGACAGGTCGACTAACCAAGGGACAAGAGCTGGCTTCGGTGGGTAGTGGAAAAATTGGAGTTGGGGATTTAAACAATGACGGCCATATCGATCTCGTCATTACCAACGTGAATAATCCTGCCCAAGTGTGGATGAACGACGGGAAAGGGACGTTTTTCGATTCCGGAATTAGACTGGATGAGCAATTCGAAAGCCACGGCTGTGATATCAAGGATCTCGACAATGACGGCGATCTGGATATTTTTATTACTTTTTATAGAAATGGAAGTGCTGGCATTTGGTTTAATCAGTTAACGGATAATTAACAAAAATTATACAGCATTGCTGTGGGGTACGTAATATTAATTTTTGGGTTACGCGCTCGCCCTAATACTTCTTACGCCGTTCGATGACGTAGTTGGAGCCTTTGAGAGATTTAGTATATTTAATGGATTTTAACTATACTTGAATTTGACCACGCGACATAAACAACCTAAAATGCCAATAGGCTTAAAAACTAATATTAAAAGGATTCAATCAAATGGAAATAAAAAGTCTGACCCCGGAACTGGTTACTGAGGATATTTCAGGCACCATAAAGTTTTATACTGAGGTATTAAACTTAGAACTAATTTCATCTTACCCAAATGAAAATCCCGAATGGATAAAACTTAAATGCGGTGACAATTATATAATGTTTGAATCAAGAGATAGTCTTGGGAAATTAATACCGGAGATAAATAAGAAGAACATAGGCGGTTCATTTAACATATATTTTGAAGTAGTGAATATTGACAAACTCTATGAAAGGATCAAAAATACGACTGATGTTATCGTTCCCATAATAAATACACCATTTAAGCAGTTTGCCATTAAAGATGTAAATGGTTACATTCTGTTGTTTGGACAACACTCTTAGCCAAAATGCCGATGTAGATAAAGGTCAAACCTTTCCTATTACCATTTTAGGTATTATTTGATGGCCACTAATACTTCTTACGCCGTTCAATGACGTAGTTGGACCCTTTCAGGGATTTGGTATATTTCTTCAAATCGGCCAGCATGTGCGATAGCTCACCGACATGTTTGAACATCTTGCCCTTATTTATCACGACCGCAATCGATAACGTCATTATCTCGAATTTTTCTTCTTCGTCGGCGCGGTTTTTGGTAATTATATATCCTCGTTCCCGATCTTCGGGGGCATACCTGAAGGGAATAAATGCATCAAAAGTCCGAAGGATATTCTCACAGATATTGGGCACCAACTCCCCGGGAATAATAAAAATAAAATCATCCCCCCCGATATGCCCGACGAATCCTTCGCGGCATAAATCAAAAACAATATCCTTGATAATTCTTGACGTCAGGCGAACTACTCGGTCGCCGTAGTAATATCCGTAATAGTCATTGAAGGCCTTAAAATTGTCCAGATCGGCGTAGCACACCGCGAATTGCTGACCGAGTTCAATCTGACATTCAATCTCTTTTTCGATTATGGCCGGGCCGGGCAAACGGCTCGACGGATTAACCGACAAATCCCGTATAGCGCGATGAATAATCATAACCGTTTTTGTCCGGGCGATATTGAGAGGTATCGCGTCGGTAAAGAACTCATCTGCGCCGTTTTCAAATGCTGCCGTCAGGGTCGTATTTTCCGGCTCGGGCTGATATAAAACCGTTGGTAAAATAGCCAGATAGGTATGATCCTTAATCCTGCGATTCATCTCAAGAATGTGCATAATCGACCCGTTACCCGATCCGCTGGTACCCATAAAGGCCAGATCAAGATTAAATCTCTGGGCCAGGGTCAAAAGTTCTTCAATGGTGCTGAATCTATGCAGAGAAACCTGCTTACCTTCAATAATCCGCGAGAAAAAAAACTCGGCCTGATTACCCTGGGTATGATTGGCAATATGCAGCATCACCGCCGGCCTTTCGAAATTGCCCGGGGATGAAACTGCCGATGTATTTCCAACAGATATTCTTTATTGAGATGAGTATATATCTGCGTCGTGCTTATTGAGGCGTGCCCCAGCAATTCCTGAACGACCCTCAAATCAGCGCCGCCTTCCAATAAATGAGTCGCGAAGGAATGACGGAATGTATGCGGGGTTACTTCTTTTATTATCCCAGCTTTCATGATATAACCGCGTATCAATTTCCACATGCCCGAACGGCTGAATCCGCGGCCCAATCGGGTTAAAAACAACCGATTGCTGCCGCCGCCTTTTCGGGCTAATATTGGTCTCGATTTATCTATATATCGGTCGATTGCCTGTACCGCATAACTACCCAGAGGAACCAAACGCTCCTTATTCCCTTTACCGGTCACCATGATATAGGATATCTCCGGAACATATACCGACAGATCCAAATTGATTAGCTCGGAAATCCTTAATCCTCCGGCATAGAGAATTTCCAAAATGGCGTTATCGCGGATTTTAAGAGGATTATCGCCCTGGGCTCCCTCGAGTATTTTTTCGACCTCATTGACCGATAGTACCACCGGCAGTTTTCTCGTCAAACGAGGCCCCTGAATATCTCCGGTAATTTCGGTATGCCCCAAATGTTTGAGAAATTTCTTGATTGCCGAAAGGCGTCGATTGATCGTTGAAGGATTTATTCCGCAGGCATATAAGTCATGAATATATTGATAAATATCTTTTCTTTTTATATCGTTCGGATATTTGCCATCGTGAAAACCAAAAAAATCATATAAATCTCGTCGGTAAGCGTCAATTGTATTGGGCGACAATCCTTCTTCCAGAGCCGTTGCCCGGAGAAATTCATCTACTTGTTTTATGCATTCTTTGAATTTTTCAGATAATTCCGGCATTTTTTAATATTGATGATTATGATTGGATAAGGCAACAAGTTTTAGACGGCAGTCGCCGCCACCGCCGCGATAATTCTCCTTGCTGAGGCCTCTTTGAGGACTCTATCATTCTCTCGCAGCGTTGCTCCCGAAGTAGTCACGTCATCGACAAGCAAAATTATTTTTTGCTTTAAAATGCCATCGGAATCGTCAACAGCAAATGCCCCTCGAACGTTGGTTTCCCTTTCATGCCCGTGCAACTTGGCCTGTTGTCTAGTTTTTCGAGTCGTATAAAGTAATTCCGAATGAACCGGCAAATCCGTTTTTAAAGAGATAGCCCGGGCAATTTCTTCAGCCTGATTGAATCCCCTTGCATAATGCCGGGATTGGTGCAGAGGCACAGGAACGATTAAATCAATCTTCTTGATATAATCATGCTCTATCAGCTTTTCTCCCAGTTTCTCGCCGATTTTTTTTGCCAGGGGCTTAAGATTTTCAAATTTCAGGTAATGAATTACATCCCGCAATTGAGACTCAAAATATCCCAACGACGAAACCGTAATCGATTCACTGCCGCAATCCCGACACATCGTCCCGTGTTTTAGAAACGACCGGCATTGAGAACAATAGGCGGCGTCAAATCCCTGAATGACATCCCAGCAGCGAACACAAATCAGGCGATCATCCGAATCGGCTTTCCCATTACAAATACAACATACCGGGGGGTAAATCAGATCGACCAACCCATTTGAAATCTGCTTAATATATTTGAAGACGCCCGCGCTCACATTGCCCATTATTTCCCCTTGTTTACCTTACTCATTACTTTGCGAAAATAATATCTCCCCGTATAAAAAATCATAGTTATTGCCAAAAACAAGCCCGCGATTAAATCATACCAGCCAACCAGTTCACCTTCGACACCGCTATCAGGCATAAAATAATGTGAAGCAAACAGTTCTTTGTTAAATAAATCTATCAATATTCCGAGGATCACTGAGGTGACTATTATGCTCACCGTCATCAAAATCATTCCCTTATATCCCAGAATCCGCTTCTGGACAACGAGCGATGTCATATTCGTAGCCGGCCCGATTAATAAGAATACAAGTACCGCCCCCGGCGTAACACCCATAGACAATAGCACTACGGCCATCGGCGTTGATGACGTGGCACAGACATAAACCGGCAAACTGACCGTTATAACCGCGATATATTGAATCCATGCGGAGACATTATCCTTGACTAAATCGGATGGAATTATCGCAGCAGCCAGACCCGCTAATAAAAATCCCCAAAATAAATAGTAGGCCAGTTCGGGATATACGCTTTTGACTATATATTTCTGGCCGTTGATCAGGCGTTCGATTAATTTCCCGGGCTTATTATCATCTGCTATTGGCATTTCAAGTATCGGACTCTTATCCTCATCTCGATTAAAAAGCCAGGAAATTAAACCGCTGATAAGCGCCGTTATCAAAGCCGCAATCGGCCGTATCATGGCGAAATAAGGACCCAGGAGGCGATAACTCAAAGCAATCGAATCGACGCCCGTTTCAGGGGTGGATATCAAAAATGAAACCGTACCCGGCCGTGATAAACCCGAACGACGCAATTGATCGGCTACCGGAAGCACCGAACAACTGCACAACGGCAATGGAATCCCGATAACAGATGACCTGAAAATCTGCGCCAGAGGTTTCCGGCCAAACAAAGATTTCATCGCGTTAGGAGTAATCAAGGCTCGAATTATTCCAGCGATGAAAAATCCAACTAAAAGCAAAAGAGCCGACCGGGTAATCATATCCGAGGTCAGCTCCAGCCATTTAATTAATAAATCCAAATCTATTCCTGTAAAAGTTGCATCATTAACTCTTCGGCGCGGCTGCGAAGTTCCGGAGGCGGGTCTTCTTCCAGAAGTCTGCTCCACCATTCTATGGCATTTGCGGTATCAGCCATTGAATAATAAACAATTCCCAGGTTAAATTTAGCGGTTTGATGATCGGACTGAAATTCAAGAGCCTTCTTAAACTGAGCAATCGCGGCCTGATTATTACCGATACTATGCTGGCACGTGCCCAAATCAACACGCACATTGACATCTATCGAATCAATTTGCAGCGCTTTGGAATAACATTCAAGAGCCAGATGAAACTGGCCTTGATCCATAAGAGAATTGCCCATCTGTACCAGGGGTTCAAAAGAATCAGGAAGATTGTCTCTGTAGGTGGCCAACTCGGTTGTCAAAGGAATATTTGAGAAATCATGCGGTGCCTGAGCAATTTGATCTTCTTCACCTACTAATAAAGATCCCAAATAAATGGCTGCCGCCACACCTAATACAGCAATTATAATCACATGGTTTTTCCCCGCTGAGGCGGTCTTTTGCTTTTGGCCGTTTTTCACGGAAGCCCCGCATTCGGGACAGAATTTCGCGGTTGGACTCAAGCCGTGCCCGCAGGTTTGGCATATTTTGACAGGCATAAATCTTCAGACCTTTCCAAATTATTTGTTCTTCTTGCCATTATCGCGTTTGTCAAAAGGTGCGAAATCCGCCCCCTTGGCTCGTTCAATTGATATCACTCCCTTAACTCTGTTTATCTTCTGTATAACCCGGTTTAAATGGGAAAGGTTTTTAATTTCTATAACGAAGGCCCCGGTGACAGGACTGCCTTCTCCAAAAATCTCTGCCCCCCGAACATCGCCATCCAAATCAGAAATCGCCTCGGTTATATCACGCAGCATATTTTTTCGATCTTCAAGTAAAACATCCAATCGGACAATAAAGGCCTGGTCTTTGGCAACATCCCACTCAACCTCGACTACTCGTTCCGGAGATTCCGTCAATTCCAGGGCCGTTGGACAATCGGCCCGATGAATAGTTATCCCACGGCCGCGGGTTATAAATCCGACTATTTTTTCTCCCGGCACCGGTTGGCAACATCCCGCGAAACGAAACATCATATTGCCGATACCCTGTATTTTAATCCCTTTGCTTCCCCGAGCCGTATCAATAAATCGCTTTACCAAAGTCGACTTGATTTCAGTATCTTTGTCGGGAGCGATCTTGGTTATGATCTGCTGTACCGAAAGAGTACCGTTGCCAATAGCGGCTATCATTCCTTCAATCGATACGAAGCTAAGAGACTGCGCGATATCTTCCATTTCCGCCGCCGCCGGCATCGCTATCCGAGATTTTTTCAACTCGCGGTCGAACATTTCCTGCCCCAGGCTAACCGATTGCTCATAACCCTGTTGTTTTAGCCAACGTTTTATTTTAGCGCGTGCTTTGGATGTCTGGACAATCCTTAGCCAATCATTGGAGGGCTTTTGATTGGGCGATGTCAGAATAGCGACTTCATTACCTGATTTTAGTTTGAATCCCAGAGGAACCATCTTGCCGTTTATCTTGGCGCCGATAGTTTTCAATCCGACATCGGTATGAATAGCAAAGGCAAAATCAAGAGCGGTCGAACCGGCCGGTAGATGAATCAGATCTCCACGCGGTGTATAAACATAGACGTCTTCCTGAAGCAAATCGATTTTTAAATACTCAAGAAATTCAGAAGGGTTGCTCAAATCCTTTTGCCAATCCAAAACCTCGCGCAGCCAGCTCATCTGTCGATCCGCCTTATCCATCTGTTGCCGCCCCTCTTTGTAAAGCCAGTGCGAGGCAATGCCATACTCGGCTATCTGATGCATACCGTTGGTGCGAATTTGAATCTCCAGCATCCGATCTGACGGCCCAAAAACTGTCGTATGCAGAGACTGATATCCGTTCTGTTTAGGGTTGGCAATGTAATCGTGAAATCGATTGGGCACCGGTTTCCAAAGTGTATGAATCACGCCCAAAACGTGATAACATTCTCTTTTGGATGAAACGAGAATCCGAATCGCCAGCAGGTCATAGATTTCCGCAATCGGCAAATCCCTCAATCTCATCTTCCGGCAAATGCTATCGAGATGCTTAGCTCGTCCGGAGATCGATATCTTTATTCCTTCAGCGATTAACGCCTTTTTAATCGGTCCCGTTACCTGACGAATGTATCCTTCCCGCTCCTGACGGGTCATCTCCAGCTGTTTGGATATTAATTCATACTCTTTTGACTGAAGATACTTAAAACTCAAATCCTCCAGTTCCGTCTTCATTCGGGCGATGCCGAAACGATGAGCCAGGGGCGCGTAAACTTCACGCGTCTCGCGGGCGATACGCTTTTGCTTGTCCTCCTTCAAAAATCCCAACGTCCGCATGTTATGCAGGCGATCGGCTAATTTGATAAGAATTACTCGTATATCCCGCGCCATGGAAAGAAGCATTTTACGGAAATATTCTACTTGCTCTTCCTCGCGCGATTTGAACTTAACTTTACCCAGCTTGGTAACGCCGTCAACCAAAAGCGCGATCTCTTCACCGAATTCCTTCTTAACGACATCAATCGTAATCGGAGTATCTTCGACAATGTCGTGAATCAAACCGGCCGCGATTGTGGCCGAATCCAAATGCTGCTCCGCCAGGATAAAAGCCACTTCCAGACAATGTGTCGCGTACGGCTCGCCCGATTCCCGCTTCTGGCCCGCGTGGGAGTTGCTCGAAAATTCGTAGGCCTTGCGAATCAGAGGAATATTAACATTGGCGTTAAACGCCTCAATCTGTATTATGAATTGAGCCAAATTCAGCATAATATCAACATATACGCCTTAGTTATTCTCGGCAAGCACTCTCTTATACATATCGGAAATTTTTTGGACATTCTCAACGATATCAAATTTATCGGAAATTTCCAATGATTTCATATGCATCCGTATTCGAATAAGTTCATCCGAGAGTATTTTAACAATCGCGTCAGCAAAGCTTTTATAATCACCTGCGTCGCACAGCAATCCGTTGACACCATTGCTGACTATTTCCGGTAAACCACCGACGTTGGAAACCACCAGAGGCAATCCGCATGCTTCGGCTTCCACCGCCGAATTATTGAGACCCTCACTTTTAGAAGTAAGTAAGAATAGTTCGCATTTCTTGAAAACCGGCGCCATCGGCTCAATATGTCCCATAAGGAATATGTTTTTCGCATTTGATTCGGCAACATATTTTTCCAATTTTGAGCGTTCCGGTCCCTCGCCAAGTATCAACAAACCAATTCCGGGTATCCTTTTTTCAGCTTCCGATACTGCTTTTATTGCCGTAAAAAAATCTTTTTCCCCGGTCAAAGCCCCCGCCGTTACGATAAATTTATCACATTTTTCACGAATCTGTTCGGGCACTAACCAATCACTGTCATTATTTTTAATGTCGTTTATGTAAAGGCTCGAATTGATAACCTCTATGCGATCTTTATCCACACCGACTTTGACAAGTCCCACCGCCACGGCATTGCTGACGGCGATAAATTTATCCACTTTGTCGGAGTATTTAAACTTTCGGCTCAACCATCCTGAGGGCGGAAAAATTACTCTACGAGTAACAATCAACTTTAGATTAGGAAAAGAGCTTTTTAATCTCAATCCAATTGTATGCGCTTCGGAATCATGAGCATGAATGATATTAACATCTTTCTCCCGGGCAGTTTTACTAATTTTCCCGGTCAGAATTTTTCTTAATAATGACTTTGACGCCAGCTTAATTTTGGGAATATAATCAATGCGTCGATCCAGTTCACTATCATCCGGAATCGCGATTGTTTGAGCAATATCCAATCGCTTGAGTTCCCGGGTCATCATTAAAACCTGTCTCTGGCCGCCGCGAAATTCCCGGCCGGTATCGATGTGCAATACGGAAATTCCGGACATGATCTTTACATCGCCATCCGTTTGGATTTTTGCGCCTCAATATACATTGAACGCAGCTTGGCGTATTTGAGCAGCGTCCCGGTTGATGTCAGGTAAGCGATTAAGAAACCTTCCCAGCCATCCCGCCATCCTTTTTGAATTATAAATTTCCTTAAAAAAGAAAACGGCGGTTTTATGGCCAGATAATAAGGTGAGCACTTCCTGCCCCTTTTGAATAATTCTTCCGCGCCCAAAGTTGAATACTGGTCAAGCTTGCGCAGATAATCCTCCAGTGTCGGATACGAATAATGCATCATGGGATTATGCAGCTTGCCTGTCGGGCCGTCGACTTCGACCTTTTCATGCACCAGCACATCGGTAAACCGGCCGGTAGATTTTTTGAACAATCTTAAAACAAAATCGGGATACCATCCCGAGAACAAAATCCATTTACCCAAAAATTGCGTCTTGCGAGGAATAAAATAGCCATCATGCGGCGGGTCTTTTTCCAAAAGTTGCAGGATTTCATTTTTCAGCGTGAAGGAGATTTCCTCATCGGCATCGATAGAAAGAACCCAGCCGCCGGTAGCCTTGTCCAGAGCGAACTGCTTGGCCTGACCAAAACCGGTCCATTCCGGACTAAAAATACGAGCGTCGAATTTCTGAGCGATTTCAATCGTCTGGTCGGTCGAATGCGAATCCACGATCACTATTTCATCTGCCCATGACACCGATTGCAGACATCGCTCAAGATTGGCCTCTTCATTCTTGGTAATAAGTATGGCCGATATTTTCACCGGGAAACCTCTGCTTTCAATAATTTCGACACTTCATTATATACGTCATCGACCTCGATATCAAAGATATTGTAATTGTTATTCGACACCACCGCTCCCCCGTCCTGATTATACGGCTTCCACAATTTGAAATTCTTGTCGAAGCGAGTATATAAACCAACCACCGGGATCCTGAAGGCCCGCGCGATATGTACCAATGACGTATCGGGCGTTACAAGAAGCTCCAAACGGCTGATAATCGCCGACACTTCCAGTAGATTAAGCCCTTCGGGAAATGTATAGACTCTCGAATCAAATTTGCTCGCCAGAGTTTCGGCCCGTTTTCGTTCGGTTGGATCAGACGATATCACTACCCGAAATCCTTCATGATTATCAAGAAACCTGTTGACCAATTCGATATTTTTCTCTACGGGCCAGACCCGGGTTGCCCGCCCCGCCGAAATATTCAGTCCTACTAATTTATCTCCCGTGCCGTCTTGAATCGATTTAATGAATCGCTCGGCGACTTCAAAACATTTTTCATCAATCGTCGGAGGAACATGCTTTTCTAAATCATCGGTTTCAATTCCAAAAGCGGTTAGAAGTTTGATGGTGTTGTCAACAACATGCGCCTCATCGCCGGTGCGGTATTTATAATTGAAATCATAATATTCGCGATGCCTCGTTTTGCCGACCCCGATGCGCCATGCGCCCGGAGAACTGTATTGCGATAGAAATAAGGCCGTCACCGAATCATCACAAATCATATCCACCACCGCGTCAACTTTCAGACTTCTCACCTTACCGAGCACTTTCAGGTCGCGGAAAAAATTCTTGGTATAAAGGAAGTTCTTTTCGATATGAGCGCTATTTTTCACAACCGCAATATTCCTCGGCGAGCAGATTGTAAATAATTTCAAATGCGGATAGAGATTTTTGAGATTATAAAATACTGGCAGCGAGATTACCATATCCCCCAATTTCTCCGGCCGAAGAAAAAGGACTTTTTTGATTTCCAACGGATTTATAGACGTGAAATCCTTCCGCCCCTTTTTCAAATACAGGCGCGACACCCAAAATAACATTCGCTTGAATCCGTGCTCAAGCCTTTTGAGAATAGGTTTCTTCATTTCACCAGCTTCAATAAATGCGCTTCAACTTTATCGACCATAACTTCCGAACTGAATTTCTCCACGAATTTTCCATATCCGGTCCGGCCGTACCTCTCGCGTAATTCCTTATCATTATAAAACCGTTCTATCGCCTTTGTCAAATCGGCCGCATCGCCAGGATTGACTAAAATCGCGTTTTCGTTTTCCGATACAACTTCGGGAATTCCCCCCACTCGCGTCGCCACAATCGGCAATCCCGCCGCCATCGCTTCGACCAGGACAATCCCGAACGGTTCGATCACCGCCGGATGAACATATAAATCAGAACTAAACACGGCCCGCTGATGTTTCTCCGGCAACCCGGCAAAAATAAATCGAGAACTGTATCCGATGGCGTCAATTTGCTTTTCCAGCTTACCCTGTAATGGCCCATCACCCAGCCAGAGAAAAAAGATATTTTTGTATTTTTTCAAAAGAAGCTCTGCTGCTTCAATCAAGTACTTATGGCCTTTCTGCTCAACAAATCTCCCCGACGTCAAACACACAAACGCATCGTCAGGAATATTATATTTTCCCCTTAAAAATGCCCGTCCATCCTCCCGGTTTAATTTCCACAATTCCGGATCGATTCCAATCGGAATAATATCAAATTCGCGATTTTCAATATAACCCGATTCAACAATCTCATCTCGCAAATGGCTCGACGGCACAATGACCGAATCAACAAATCCAGAAAACAAATGCTTATGTGACCACGATTTCCTGGCCAAATTTACTCCCGGACTCCAGACAATTTTATACTTCCCGCCAAATATCATCGCCAACCCCGCCATCCGCACATCCCTGACAAAATTACAAACGACAACATCGATCGAATATAGATGGCATAAATTTGAAATCTTCTTAATCACAAACGGATTAAAGTCACCGGATATTTTCAATGGACAAACGGTTAAACTCAGATGCGAAGAAATCCTTTTTAAAAACTCCGAACCGCTGCGACCGGCAAAAAATATGCGATGATCTTTTTGAGCCAGACCCAGACCGCACATCTCCATCCAGTTTTCCAAACCGCCCCAGATCGACTTATCAATCGAATTGAGAAATAAAATATTAAGACAGGCCATTGCTATTCTGAAACTGCATTTGATACAACCGGGCGTACAGACCGCCTTCGTCCAAAAGCGTCTGATGGTTCCCCTGCTGCACGATGCGTCCCTTATCCATAACCAGAATTTTATCCGCCGACGTAATCGTTGACAGCCGATGCGCGATGACCAGCGTCGTCCGGCCCTGCATCAAACGATTAATCGCCTCCTGAACCTGAACCTCCGATTCCGTATCCAGTGACGAGGTCGCTTCATCAAAAATCAAAATATCCGGATTCCGCAGAAGCGCCCGAGCGATGGCCAATCGCTGCCGCTGTCCCCCGGAAAGCATCACGCCTCGATTGCCAATTTGCGTTTCGAATTTATCCGGCAATCGCAGAATAAAATCATAAGCATTAGCCATCTTCGCCGCCGAGACGAGATCATCCTCGCAAATATCAGATATGCCGTAAGCGACATTATTCCGTACCGTATCATTGAACAAAAAAGTTTCCTGAGTAACGATTCCCATCAGCGATCGCAAACTACGAATAGAGGTATTTTTTATGTCGATGCCGTCAATCTCGATCCGGCCGGCCTGAGGATCATAAAACCTCGGCAACAAATCAAACAATGTTGATTTCCCGGCCCCGCTCGGTCCAACCACCGCGAATATCTGTCCCTTTTTGACCTCAAACGATATCTTATCCAGCACCCGGTCGCCGGTATCATAAGCAAAAACAATATTCTTATAATTTATCGAATCCGTAAAGCTCTTTATCTCGACCGGATTATCAGCATCCATCACCCGCGGTGGCGTTTCCAAGACTTCAAATATCCGTCCCGCCGCCGCCATTCCTTCCTGAACTTTAATATGAATATTGGAAAGCGATTTGACCGGTTTAATCATCGAGAACATGGCAAATATAAACAGGATAAAATCTTCAGCCTCCAACGTCGATTCGGCCGCCAGAATTTTGGTTCCGGCATACCACAAAATAAATAATCCCGCCGCCGTCGCCAAAATATCGTTGATTGGCGTCGCCAGCATCCGCACCCTGACCATCTTGAGGAGAGCTTTGAAAAATCGATGGGTCGCGTTATTGAATTTGCCAATCTCGAATTTATCCATGGCATACGCCTTGACAATTCGAATATTGGATACATTCTCTTCCAGCACCGATGTAACGTCGGCCATCCGCTCTTGCGACCGTACCGAATACTTCCGCAGCTTCCGTCCCACGAAATAGATAAAATAAAATATAATCGGCAAAACGATTGACGCCAGAAGCGTCAGCTTCCAGCTTAGAATAATCAGAAACGAGGCAAAAATCACCACTGCCAGTGAATCCGCTACCAGATGATTGAAGCCAATATCAATAGTTTCATTGAGGACAACCACATCATTGGTCACTCGTGACATCAACTGACCCGTTCGCGTTCGATGAAAATACGCCATTGATAATTTCTGATACTGCTCAAAAAGGCGATTGCGAATATTGCGGATAAACGACTGTTGTACAAACGCCATAAAAAATCCCTGGATGTACAGGAAGACGTTTTTCAAAACAGCAATCAGAAGCGTCACCCAGCAGATCCGGACCAGCGTATCGGTCTTGTCCGGCCGGACAATAATACTGTCGATTTTGGTTTTTATCCAAATTTTTATTTCTTCAGGCGTCTCCAGCGCTTTATCAATAAAGGTCTTCGCCCCTTCCGGATTTTCAACCGATTCGACTATCGCCGACGGCGGCGTCAAACCGGACAGTCCCGTCAGATCGCCTCCATCGGGCGAAAATAGCGTTCCCAACAAAGGCCCGATCATCCATATCAGCGCCCCGGATAATACCGCGAACATCATCGCCGATAACGATGACACGACCAGCCTAAACCAGTACGGCCGGATGAGGCGAAAAGTTTTCAGGTACAAATTAGCCATAGATTTGGAACATAATATATCGGCTAATCCCCGTCAACCGGGGGATATTGAAAACTGGCTGAAGGCTCCTTCAACAAACACCAAAAAAAATTAGATTGATTCAATTCTCCGCGCCGAGGCGGGAAAAACGACTTCAAATTTCCGCTTTTTTAATTGAATATTGTATTGTTGTTCCCGCACAAATCCCCGGGCGCGGAAATTGTAGTTATCGTTATAATAGAGAATATCATTCGTTTTATAAAATGGATACTTAGTCGAATGAGAACCATAATTGACAACTATGGAATCGCCGCAATTTGAATCGATCAATTTTTCTTTCTTGGGAAGCCGCCTCTTATTTAGTAATATTGTACGGTCAAATCGGCCATCCTGATATTTCAATCTCCAGGGATTATCATAGAAAACCGCAAAATCATCAACTTCGTAAGTATCTATTCTGCCGGATAATAACGATAATACATAAAGTAATACTTCACCTGGACTTGAGCATTCCGACCCGGAATTCAATTCCGCCAACTGCCCGGAGAAATATTCATTCTCAGAACTAAAATATACCGTCACAACATCATTTATGACATTTCCCTTAAAAGCCCCTTTGCCCACATATCCCCGACCATAAAATCCAACCGAATCACCCGAAAAATACACTTCGGTCGTCACCGAAAATTTCTTTCCATCATCGTTTATCCGCAGGTCAATCAAATAGGCCGCCGAGCGGAATTGTCCGGATCGTTGGCTGACATTACTTGAATAATCATGGATAACTTTTTTATCATCTATACGACCGGCCTTGTACGGAGTACACGAAACAATAATCAGGCACCATACGATTATTATCGAAAAGCGCGTCATCTTACATCGAAATGCCGGAAAACAAAAGCACAAAAAATTTAATAAACGGCCCCAGGATGAGCCAGATTAATGATACCGGAAGAACAAAACCGCTAAATATCAATATCATCAGGATTATGGGAGAAAAACGCTGGATACTGTCAAAAAACGGACCGTATTTCTCGGGCGCAATATTCCGCAAAATATGAGAACCATCCAGAGGAAAAATCGGAATCAAGTTAAAAATCGCCAGGGATACGTTTATAGATATCATAAAAAACAGAAATAAATAAAAAGCGTCAAAATTCGGAAACATATTTAATCCTGACAGGATTCGCCATAATGTTCCAAAAATCAACGCCAATCCCATATTCGATAGCGGCCCGGCCGCGGAAATCCAAAAATCATCATGGCGTAGATTCTTTAGATTATAGGGATTGACCGGAACCGGCTTGGCCCACCCAAACCTGAAATTCGAGACAACCAGCATCAAAGTACCCATTAAATCCAGATGGGCCAGGGGATTTAGAGTCAATCGACCCATATCTTTGGCAGTCGGATCGCCTAATTTATTAGCCGTCCAGGCATGGAAGAATTCATGCACCGTCAGCGAAAATATTATTGCCGGAGCGGCAAGGACTATTGTTTGTACATTCATAAAAAACCTCGAAGTAAATACTTATGCCTTTATACGATGCTTCGAGGTTAAAGTCAAAGAATTTTTAAGCATAAACTCCGCGCAGGAGCAAAACTTCGGTCACTCTCCGAACAGCCAGAATATAAGAAGCCAACCGGAGCGAACATTTAAACTCTTTGGAAACTTCATAAACATCGGTAAACGCCCGAACCATGTGTTCTTCCAGACGGTTATTGACGTCTTCCTCACTCCAGAAATACCCGAGTCGATCCTGCACCCACTCAAAATAAGAAACCGTAACTCCTCCGGCGTTGCACAAAATATCAGGTATAACCGTTATGCCATTCTCGAATAATATTTTGGCGGCATCCGGCGTCGTCGGGCCGTTGGCTCCTTCGCCGATAATCTTTGCTTTTATCCTGCCGGCATTCTCATCCGTAATCACGTTTTCCAGCGCCGCCGGTACCAGAATATCGCAATCATATTCCAAAATCGTTTCATTATCTATCGCCGCCGCCCTGGTAAAGCCAACGATACTTCCTTTATTCTGGCTGGAATACTCAATTAAAGCGTCTATATCTATTCCTTTTTTATTCTCCAGTCCGCCATTGACGTCGCTCACGGCAATAATCTTCAAGCCCATTCCATTTAGAGATTTGGCCGTGATGGAACCGACGTTGCCGAATCCCTGAATCGCCGCAGTGCAATCTTTAAGTTTCATCCCCAGGGATTTGGCCGCTTCCCGAATCGTAATTCCGACGCCGTTGCCGGTGGCGTCATGCCGTCCCCGCGAGCCTCCCAATACAACCGGCTTGCCGGTCACCACCGAAGAATTATAATTGCCCGAATGCATGCAATAGGTGTCCATAATCCAGGCCATTGTCTGTTCATTGGTATTGACATCCGGAGCTGGGATATCTTTTTCGGGTCCGAACACATCAATCAAATCGGCCGTATATCTCCGCGTCAATCGCTCAAGTTCGTTGGGCGACATTTTTTTCGGATCGCATGTGATCCCCCCTTTGGCGCCTCCAAACGGTATCCCCATGACGGCGCATTTCCAGGTCATCCACGCCGCCAGCGACTTTACTTCATCGAGATTCACCTTGGGATGATAACGAATCCCCCCCTTGCCCGGTCCCCGGACCATCGAATGCTGCACCCGATAACCGACGAAAGTCTGAAATGATCCGTCATCCATTTGGATCGGCAAATTCACCATCGTAACCTTACGAGGTTCCTGAATTATCTTGAGCAGATTCGAATCGAGATTTATCGCTTTAGCCGCTGCGGCCAGGTATTGCAAAACATACTCATAAGTTGATACTGGAATCGTTTTTGATCTTGGCTCAGCCATAATCGCTCCCTTATTGGAAAATAACTAATTTTTGTAAATTGGCGCTTATTATCTCGAAACAAACTCGGAATCGCCGTCAAAAAATCGCCACAATTTTCCCCGGCCATTTTTTATACCGATGCGAGGAGACGATTTCATATTGATTACGTGTTTGCCGCGGTCGATGATGTATAATTTTTCGCCGGTCAGATCAAATCCATTTTGTTCCCGTGTCAACCCGAAAGCGCGGCAAAATTTCCCCGGCCCGTTCGTACATTTCTGACAATTCTCCGGCGAACTATTTTTCAGTATTTCAATTCCGTTCACCGGCTCCACCCCCCTGACCAAAACCGCGGCCGGATTATTTTTCTCTTCAGTAACAATGTTAAAACAATGATACATCCCATAGATAAAATAAATATAGGAAAAGCCGCCCGGCCCGAACATGACCGAGTTGCGCTCCGTTTTACCCACCGCGGCATGGCAAGCCGGGTCGTCCTGACCAATATACGCCTCGACTTCGACTATATCCCCGGCGATTATTCCATCCGGATGATGATAAACAATTGTCTTTCGCAGTAGTTCCCTGGCCACTGTCAAAGTCGGCCGATTATAAAAAGATCTCGATAATTTCGCCCCGGATAGATTCATACCTGATACAACTCATTCATCCGTATAAGGAAATAGTTCGTACGCCACCGTCGATGCGATTTCAAAATCGAGAGCCAATTGTGACGGCTTATGCGCGTCCGATCCAACCGATTTCAAACGCACCCCTTTTTCCCTCGCCAGATTGATGATTTCCATAGTGGGATAATATTCGCTCAGACCATGCCGAATCGCCGACGTATTAATCTCATACCCGATATCATTGACTTTCATAATATCAAACAATTTCTCGATCCGTCCCCGGTGAATTGTGTTGATCTCCTCACCGAAATGCTCCAGCCCATATTTTCTATAAACATCAATATGCGCGATACAATCGAACAAACCGCTTCCGGCGCAATCACATAATTTCTCAAAATAATTATCCGCGATTCTATCAAGAGGCATCTCCGCAAATAATTTCTTTGCGTCATTCTCTGAACAAACACACAACCCGTTTATTGTATGCACCGCCCCGATTTTATAATCGAGGGGAAACTTCTCGATTACTCTCGATATTTCTTTTTCGCATCCTTCAAACCATCCGAATTCCAATCCCGAGCGAACCATCATCCCCAGCATCCCGTATTCTTCATGCACCCGCGCGATATCTTTTAGGTAATGCTCAATGGCGTCATCGGACAACTTCTCCCTCTTACCCTCAATGACAATGGCAAAATCCTCAGGATGCTTCGGATCGGCATCATAATGCGTCGTAAAACACAACTCCAGAACATATGCATTTAAAGCCGCCTGACAATAATCATCAAGACTCCCCTCGGCATCTATCGAATAATTGGGATGGACATGAAAATCGGCGGCCAGTTCCACCATCGGTCCCATCATGTCATTCATAGCCGCCTCCAATCAAAAACGGATTGCATTTACGCTCAAATCCGATCGATGTCGCTGGGCCATGCCCCGGATAACAGACCGTATCATCAGGCAATGCCAGAAGTTTGGTCTTGATTGACTCGATCAATTGTTCATGACTACACCCCGGAAAATCCGTCCGCCCGATCGAACCGAAAAACAAGGTATCTCCGCAAAAGAGTATTTTATCCAAATAGTAACACACACCTCCGGGAGAATGCCCCGGTGTTTGAATGACCGTGAATTTATGAGAACCAAAACTCACGACATCATCGTCAACAAGTAGTCTCTCCGACTGGGGGCACACCACCGGACTCCCCACCGCCGAAGACATATTTTTCTCAGCCGACGCCAGAAGCTCCTCCTCGCCTTTTCCGGCGTATAGAGGGATCTTGAATTTATCAACGATTTCGTTAACCCCTCCGACATGATCTCCATGCCCGTGGGTCAAAATCACCGCCATTGGCTTCATACCTGATTTATCTGCCTCACTTATTATCCTCTCTGCCTCGTCGCCCGGATCGATTATAACTCCCTCCTGGGATTTTTCATCATATACGAGATAACAATTAGTCTGGAACATACTCACAACGATTGTTTCAATTTTCATAAAAATCCTTTCACGCCGAATTACACCAAACTAAGGCCGAATAATAATAAGGCAACTGATTTTTTTATCCATTAAGTAAAAATAAAAAATATTGCCTAAAAAATGTAAATTCTCCTCTGGAAAATGCCAAAAAAATTAATTTAAATAGTCATTATATCTATTGACGTGACGAAACAAATATTGTAAAATACACGTCCTTTTACAGAGGACAAAATTATGGATAATGAAGCACGAGAGATTATAAGTGGTTTGAAGTCAAGAATTTCCAAAATCGGGAGGTTTCTTTGACTTAGACCGGCGTCGTGAAAAAATTAACAAACTCGAAAAAACCAGCGCCGATCCCGACTTCTGGAATAATCAGGAAAACGCTCAGGCGGTCATGCGTGAACTCGCCAATCATAAAAAATGGGTTGATGAATTCGAAAAACTCGAATCCGAATTTAACGACCTAGTCGAACTAAGCGAATTAACCGGCGATAACCCCCAAGACTTTGCCGACGTCAAAAAAAGCCTGGAAGAATTTATCACAATCGTCGATGATTTTGAATTATCCACCTACCTTTCCGGAAACGATGATCTTCGCAACGCTATTCTGACAATTCATCCCGGAGCCGGCGGGACTGAATCACAGGATTGGGCCGAAATGCTTTTTCGCATGTACAACCGCTGGGCTGAATCTCAAGGCTACTCGGTTAGCCTGATCGATTATCAACCCGGAGAAGAAGCCGGGCTAAAATCAGCCACCATCTCTATCAAAGGCGAATATGTTTACGGCTACCTCAAATCCGAATCAGGTGTTCACCGCCTGGTACGCATATCCCCCTTCGACGCCAACAGCCGCCGCCACACATCATTTGTCTCAATCCACGTCAGTCCCGAAATCGACAACAATATCGAAATCGATATTAACGAGGATGAATTACGAATTGATACTTATCGAGCTTCCGGTGCGGGCGGCCAGCACGTCAATAAGACTTCTTCAGCCGTGCGCATCACGCATATCCCGTCCGGGATCGTCGTACAGTGCCAATCGGAACGCAGCCAGCACAAAAACCGCGCTTCGGCTATGAAAGTATTGAAATCGCGATTATACCAGTTGGCTCTCGAAGAAAAGCAAAAAGAACAGGAAAAATATACTAAAGACAAAAAGAAAATTGAATGGGGCAGTCAGATACGCAGTTATGTCTTTCACCCCTATAACATGGTCAAAGACCATCGCACCGACGCGGAAACCTCCAATATCCAAAAAGTCATGGACGGCGACCTTGAACTTTTTATTAACGCCTTCCTGACTTCGGGATTGGGAAAATTAAATTAAAAGGGGATTTATATTATGAAAGTTCTTGATCAAATTAAAGATAAAGCCCGGGCCTTAGGGCGAACTGTCGTTCTGCCCGAAGGAAATGAAGAACGCTCAATAATCGCCGCCAAAAGCCTGACCGAACAGAACATTGCCAAAGTAATTCTTCTCGGCGATATCGATAAGGTCAAATCTTTATGTGGACAGCAAGGGCTCGATCCCGAATCGATCTCGATAATCCACCCTGAATCTTCACCCGATTTCGATTCCTACGTCGAGCTTCTTCTGGAACGGCGTAAAGCCAAAGGCATGACCAAAGACGATGCCGTTGAACTTATGAAACAGGAACTTTTCTTCGGCGCTGCTATGGTAAAATCAGGGAAAGCCGACGCATCCGTCGCCGGAGCCGTCAATACCACCGGCAAAGTACTAAGGGCGGCTTTGTACGTCATTGGACTGGCTGAAGGAATAAATACTCTTTCCTCATGTTTTTTAATGACTCTGCCGAAATTTCTCGATACCGTAGAAAAAGTCTTCACCTTCGCCGACTGCGCCGTGGTTCCCAACCCCAACCCCCAACAGTTGGCGTCTATCGCCGCCTCAAGTGCTGATACGATGAAAAAACTGACGGGTGAAGAACCCAAAGTTGCTTTTCTTTCATTTTCCACCAAAGGTTCCGCAAAGCATAGCGATATAGATAAAGTTACGGAAGCTCTTGATATATTCAAAAAAGATTACCCGGACATTGAAGCCGATGGCGAATTACAGCTCGACGCCGCCGTCATCCCCGCCATCGGTCAGAAAAAAGCTCCCGGCTCAACCGTCGCTGGCAGCGCCAATGTCCTGATATTCCCCGATCTTGATGCCGGAAATATCGGATATAAATTGGCCCAGCGCATGGCTGGAGCCACGGCCACCGGTCCTATTATTCAGGGTCTGGAAGTACCTGCCAATGACCTTTCGCGGGGATGTTCCGCCGATGATATCGTCGATGTCTCGGCCATTGCAGTTCTTTTGAAAGGATAAACAATGAGTCTTAGTAAATTGGCGCTTAAAATATCCGAATCTCCAACCCTGGCGCTAAACCAGAAAGCCGGTCAATTGCGTGATGCGGGAGAACCGGTCATACATCTGGGCGCAGGCGAGCCAAAATCAAAAGTTCCTTTCGACGCCATTCAAGCCGCCTCTTCAAAATTAACGACCGCCGAAATCAGATATACGCCCACCAAAGGCATCGCTCCCCTGATAAACGCCATAATTAAATACACTGAAGAGAATTATCATAAAACCTTCGCCCATGATAACGTGGTCGTTTCAGCCGGAGCTAAACAGGCGATATATAATCTAATGATGACCCTTCTTAATCCTAACGATGAAGTCATCATGCTCGCTCCCTATTGGGTCAGCTACCCGGAAATTATCAAAATGCTCTATGGTAAACCGGTTGTCGTCAATCCCCCGAACGGTACCTTTGAGCCTCGCATTCAGGACATCAGTGATAAATTAGGCTCCAAAACAAAGGCGATCATTGTCAACAGCCCCAATAACCCTTCGGGAGTTATGTACTCGGCAGAGTTAATCGCGGCCTTGGTCGAGCTTTGTGAGAAAAAGGGCGTCTATTTGATTATGGACGATATCTATCACAAGCTAATCTTTGACGATAAAAAATGGCCCATTTGTTATGATTACGCCAAAGATAATTCGGACTCTTCACTGCTCATCGTTGTCAACGGCGTCTCCAAAATGTACGCCATGACCGGATTTCGCATCGGCTGGACCATCGCTAATAAAGAAATCACCGAAACGATTATAAACGTCGCCGCTCAAAACACATCCTGCCCCTCCGTCGTGCAGCAGGTGGCCGCCGCGGGAGCGTTGAACGGAGACCAGAACAGCGTTGAAAACTTGCGCTTGATGCTTGAAAATAACCGCAATATTATGCTCGAAGAATTAAATTCCGTTAATGGTCTTAAAACGCATAAATCCGAAGGCACTTTTTATTGTCTGCCCGATTTTCGTGCCTTTGGAAAAGACTCGACCCAATTGTCAAAATTCCTACTTGAGAAAGCTTTAGTCGTTTCCGTTCCGGGAGGAGAATTTGGATTGGAAGGACATCTGCGCTTGAGCTATTGCGGCTCTGTTAAAGATATCAAAGACGGCGTCGCTCGTATCAAATGGGCCTTTGATCCCGATTCACCCGATGAAATCTATATCGGTGACAGGAAAATCAAAAGGGATTGGCTATGAGCAATAATCTCTCGAGTATAAAAACTCCCGCGCCGGATAAGGCCGGAGCATTCAAAAGCGAATTCGGACTGGACACTATTGGGTTGACGAATCTTAACACTGTTTACTGGAATCTAAATACCGAAGACTTGTACGAAGAAATTTTATTTCGGGGCGAAGGGATTCGCTCAGAAGCGGGGCCGATTATCGTTCACACCGGCGAAAAAACCGCCCGTTCCACCAACGATAAATTTACTGTCAAAGAATCGACCACCGGAAAAAATATCTGGTGGGGTGAATATAATCGTCCTTTTAATCCTGACAATTTCAACGCCCTGGCCAATCGCATTAGGGCATTCATGCAAAAAAGAGATGTTTTCGTTCAGGATTGTTACGCATGCGCGGATGAAAATTATCGTCTCCCCGTGCGAGTGATTACAGAATATGCATGGCACAGCCTTCATGCCCGCAATATGTTGATTCAACCGCAAACTGAGCAGGAACTCAAACAGTTTGTTCCCGAATTTTCGATTATAGACGTCCCCTCATTTTGCGCTGCGCCGGAAATCGATGGAACGGCTTCCAGCGCTTTTGTCATATTAAATCTCGAACAGAGATTATGCCTTATTGGAAACATCGGATACGCCGGAGAAATAAAGAAATCCGTGTTTTCTATCCTGAATTATCTATTGCCGCAAGAGAGTGTTTTAACCATGCACTGCGGCGCCAATACCGACTCCGAAGGAAATACGGCTCTCTTTTTGGGGCTTTCCGGAACCGGTAAAACGACGCTCTCAACCGACTCCATCCGTAACCTTGTTGGTGATGATGAAATTGGATGGAATGATGAAGGCATCTTTAATTTTGAGGGCGGCTGCTACGCCAAAACTCTTTCCCTCTCTCCCGATGACCAGCCGATAATCTACTCCGGCGCCCGCAAATTCGGAACCGTCCTCGAAAATGTAATTTATAATCCGGAAACTAAAGAAATCGATTTTAATGATGGCAGTCTCACTGAAAACACTCGCGCGGCATACCCATTGAAATTTGTTGAAAATAGCGTTGCAACCTCAACTGGCAATCATCCGAAAAACATTTTCCTGCTCACTTGCGATGCGAACGGCGTCATACCTCCCATCGCCCGCCTGACTCCCGAGCAGGCCATATATTATTTCATATCCGGATACACATCGAAAATCCCGGGCACTGAAATGGATTTGGGTAAAGAGCCTGAGGCTACGTTCAGTCCTTGTTTTGCTGCACCATTTATGCCGCACCATCCCTGCAAATACGCCAAAATGCTGAAGAATAAAATTCTCAGATACAACCCTCAATGCTGGTTAATCAATACCGGATGGATCGGGGGCAAATACGGCGTCGGCAAACGAGTGAGTATTCCGCAAACTCGAACGCTAATTCATGCCGCCCTCGACGGCACTCTTGATAATGTCGATTATCACGCAGATCCCGTCTTTGGCTTTAATATCCCTGAAATATGCAAAGACATCCCCAAACATATCCTCCGTCCCGAACTAACCAGGGACAATCCGGATGCGTATAGAGATAAGCGCCGTCAATTGGCATTGTTGTTCATCGAGAATTTCAAGAAATTCGCCGATAATATGCCGCGGGAAATAATAGAAGCCGGACCTGAATTGCCCGAGAAAATTACCGTTTAGAATAAGGAAATGAATTAACAGGAGAACTCTTATCATGCCGACATACCAGTATATTTGCAAACACTGCCAGCATGAATTCGAGGAATTTCAGAGCATCGTCGAAGAGCCAATTTCAAAATGCCCCAAATGCGGAGAAAAGCCGCAGCGACTGATCACTGGCGGCGCTGGATTTTTATTAAAAGGCTCCGGATTTTACACGACTGATTACCGCTCTGCTTCATACAAAAAAGATGCCGCCAATGACAAGCCCCCGATTCCTAAAACTGACACCGCCAAAAAATCCGACACATCGGCAAAAAAGATATCAAAAGACTAAATCCTATGTCTCTGGAAAAAACAAAAATAGAAATTATAAAAAAAACCCTTCCCTCCGAACGGGTCTTTTTTAATTTCAATAACTATCCCGAATACACCCAGGACGCTACCGAGGAAATTTTTGTCCCCGACATTCTCTTTTTCGCCGAATCGGAAAATGATATAGTCACAGCCATCAATTTATGCCGGGAAAACCAAATCCCGTTTATCGCCCGCGGAGCCGGAACCGGATACTCCGGAGGAGCCCTGGCCATAAACGGCGGCCTCCTGCTCTCTATTGAAAAGATGAATTCAATCAAAATTGACACGGATAAACAAACAGCCATTGTCGGCCCCGGGGCTATCACTGGCAACATCATGAAAGCGGCCGAATCAAAAAATCTCTTCTACCCTCCCGATCCGGCCAGCTTTGAGGAATCAACCATTGCCGGAAACCTTGCCGAAAACGCCGGAGGATTGCGCTGCAAAAAATACGGTGTCACCAAAGATTATGCCATCTCCATTCGAGGCATCAACTCCCGAGGTAATATTTTAGAAATCGGCCACGCTTCTCCTTTCGGCCTTCTTGACCTTATCGTCGGATCGGAGGGCACCCTCATTGTTTTCACACAAATCACCCTCCGCCTGATAAAAAAACCTGTCCCTGGCGATACCATCCTGGCCACTTTCAACAATGCCGTCAACGCCGCTTCCGTCGTCTCTCAAATCACAGCTTCCGGAATCGTCCCGTGCATAATGGAATTCATGGACAAAGGCGCCATCGAATGCTCCAATCAGTACGATCCCGCCAATGCCATCGACCCCGCCGCCGCCCTTCTACTCTTTGAAACCGATGGCCCTAACGCCAAATCCGAGGCCGAAGAAATAATCAAAATCTGCAGAAAATTATCCCCCGTGATTTTGCGCCGCGCCAAAGATGAAGCCGAACGACAAACCCTCTGGGCCACCCGCCGAAATTTATCCCATGCCGTCAAGCATGTTTACAAAACTAAAATATCCGAAGATGTCTGTGTCCCTCCTTCCCGCCTGTCCGAATTGGTGGCGTTCACCAACGAACTCGCCGCTGAATTTGAAATCGATATCAACTCATATGGCCACGCCGGCGACGGCAACCTCCACGTCAATTTCCTCGGCGTGACCGGCTCGGAACGTGAAAACATCGAGATTCAGGATGGTGTGGCACGCCTGTTCAAAAAAACTCTCGAACTGGGAGGGACTCTTTCAGGCGAGCATGGCATCGGTATCGCCAAGAAAAAATTTATCAAAGATGAGTTTGACCCAAATACTCTTAATTTCATGAAGAGAACAAAAACCGTTTTAGACCCTTTTAAGATCTTAAATCCGGGAAAAATCTTCGAATAAATCAAAAAAAACGGAGTCAATTGCGCAGGAAATATTGACAAATTTGCAGAAATGTATTTTATTGTCACCAAGTGATAAGTTTCACAAAGTCGAATATAGATTTTTAGACCGAATGATAATCATTATTACTAAATTGGGAGGTATAAATGTCTAAATTAAAGGCCAAATTTGAGAGCTTGATTCCCGGGATGCGCGATGAAATCCGCAACCTGATAAAGGAACACGGCTCAAAAGTGGTTTCCGAGGTTACTCTCAAGCAGGTGTACGGCGGTATGCGCGGCGTCCGCGGCCTGGTTTGTGACACTTCTCTGGTTCCCCCGGAAAAAGGACTCATTATTCGCGGCATCCGGCTTAAAGAATTATTCGATAAGTGGCCCGAAGAAATCTTCTGGCTCCTCGTCACTGGCGAACTTCCGACCAAAGACGAAGTCAAGGACTTGCAGAATGATTACAAAAAACACGCCGGCGTTCCCAGTTATGTCTGGGACGTTCTCCGAGCCATGCCGGAAAATTCTCATCCGATGTGCATGCTCGATACCGGTATCCTGGCGATGGAAGGCGAATCGGTCTTCCGCAAACGCTACACCGAAGGCATGGCCAAAACCGATTACTGGGAACCGACCCTCGAAGACAGTATGCGCATATTAGCCATCCTGCCCGAACTCGCGGCCGGTGTTTATCGCATCCGTTACAAAAAAGGCGATCTGATCGCTCCCGATCCGAACCTCGACTGGGGCGCGGATTATGCCCGGATGCTCGGTATCGATGACCCAACCGGCATTTTCGCCAAACTGATGCGTCTCTACCTGACTCTCCATTGCGACCATGAAGGCGGCAATGTATCGGCCCACGCCTGCCATTGCGTCGCCTCGGCCCTGTCCGACCCGTACTATGCCATTTCCGCAGGTCTCAACGGACTGGCCGGCCCTCTGCACGGCTTGGCCAACCAGGAATGCCTCAAGTGGGTTATCGAGGTCATGGATAATTTCGGTGGAGCGCCCACGAATGAACAACTCGAAAAATTCGCCTGGGACACTCTCAATTCCGGTAAAGTCATCCCTGGATACGGCCACGCCGTCCTGAGAATCACCGATCCTCGTTTCGATGCGTTCCTCGCCTTCGGTAAGGAACACTGTGCTGACGATCCGGTGTATCAAACTGTTGCGCGCGTCTTTGAGGTTGTCCCCGGAGTATTGCGGCAAATCAAAAAGATTTCCGATCCGTGGCCAAACGTCGATGCCGGTTCCGGCGCTTTGTTGTACAAGTTCGGCCTGACCGAATTTGAATACTACACGGTTCTTTTCTCGGTATCCCGTGCGATGGGTATGGCTTCTCAGCTTATCGTTTCGCGGGCCTGGGGCGAGGCGATTGAGCGTCCGAAATCATCGACCACCGAATGGCTCAAAAACAAAGTCGGCGCCTAAACACCCGACGAATAAATATCTCGTAGGTCGGAACCCCTGCGGTTTCGACAAATAATCTGGTAGGTCGGAACCCCTGCGGTTTCGACAAATAATCTGGTAGCGACTGTCTTTAATGTCAAGCTAATTTAGGGTTCCACCTTTCTTTTTTTGCGAGCATCGTGTTAAGAATGGTTATCATTTTCCTCATCACTGCAACCAAGGCGGTCATTTTGCTTTTTCCTTG